>CAMNJK010000043.1 GCA_946541435.1 uncultured Bacillota bacterium | reverse complement strand
CATTTCGAGGCAAATACGACTGCCAAGGTCGTTATCACAGTCAAGTAGGCTCGAAGCCATGACAGGCGCAGGAATGCCCTGTAAGCAGGCGAAAAGAAAAAGAGCTGCCGCGCACTGAGGCGGCAGCTCTTTTTTCATGGAGCGATCGCAGAATGTTGTCAAAACAACATCAAGTTTCCTGAAGTATCATTATAATGAAAATCAACATCAATGTAGAAAGGTTTTGTTACAATATGATCGATTTATTCCAGGAGGGTGTTTCCAATATCCTTCGTACCATGTCAAACGGACTGAAACTGCCGGTGACCCTGCTTCTGGTCCTGCTGGCCGCCCTGACGGTGTTTCTGCTGGGAACCATGATCGTGGAGATCTTCATGGAGCACCGGCATCTGAATGTGAAGATGCCTGCGCTGGTGGATCAGATCCGGGACGCGGATACCGGTCAGCTGGCGGGAATCATCAGCGGCAGCGGCCTGCTTCTGCGTCAGAAGGAGGCCCTGACTGAGCTGACAAAGCATCCGGCCCTCACGCCTCTCATGCGGGAAAGCCTGGCCATCCGCCTGATCGCTCAGGAAAAAGATTTCTATGACCGGCGGACCCAGCGGACGGATCTTATCGCCAAGATCGGACCCATGCTGGGTCTGATGGGTACCCTGATCCCGCTGGGCCCCGGCATCATCGCCCTGGGACAGGGGGATACCTATACATTGTCCACATCCCTCCTGATGGCATTTGACACCACCGTAGCCGGACTTGCCTGCGCCGCGGCGGCCCTGATCATCTCCACCATCCGCAAGCGCTGGTACCGGAATTACATGTCCATCCTGGAGACACTGATGGAATGCATCCTGGAGATGGAGAACGGGGCAGGACAGGAACCGCAGCAGGCGGCGTCGGATCAGCAGACAGAGACGGGAAGTCCCGCGGAAGACCCGCGAAAGAAGCTGGTGATCGACGCCTATAAGGAGGCCTACATGGAATCCATCCGGGGCGGCGCCACGGAGGAAGTGGCGAAGACCGTTGCCAGAAGCAGAGCGGCAGAGGCGCTGCAGGGACTTCAGAATACATATCAGAAGGCAGGTGAGCAGGTATGATCAGACGGTCCGGCGCCGGCAGGCTCCACGATATCGCGGAAGAACATGAAGAGGATATCAATCCGATGGAAAGCACCAGCAGCATCGCGGATGTCATGCTTGTACTTGCCGTGGGGATGATGCTGGCTGTGGTCATCAACTGGAATGTGGATATCAACACGAATACCGTGCATGAGATCCAGGATCCCGAAACCGTGGGAAGTGATCAGATCACCGACAAGGGGGACAAGGAAAACCTGGTGGAGAAGGGCGTGGTCTACTACGATGAGGATACCGGCAAGTACTATGTACAGGTGGATGAACAGGGAGATCAGTAAAAAGAGAGAATGGATAGAGGTGAAAATGTTTGCGCAAAAACATTATTTGCCTGAATATGATGTATAATGTCTGTTATGAACACAGGAATGATCAAATATCTGGAAACCATCGTGGGATGCGGTTTTTTTCACCATATCAGCAAGTCTGACTGGATCGAGGCTTTTGAGCAGCTGGAGGTCACGTTAAGAACCTGCCGTAAGGGCGAGATCATCTGCCATATGGGGGATACTCTGGAGGCGGTATACATCGTAGAGGATGGAAGCGTCCGCGCGGAGAAGACCTATCCCAGCGGAGACGTACATATCGTCTCTGTATATGAAGAAGACGACGTTCTGGCTCTGGGCGTCATTTTATCGCGCAGGAAGACCAGTCCGGTGGATCTGGTGGCAAATGAAGACTGCCGCATGATCATGATCCCAAGGCAGTCCATGGAAGGCTCCCGGTACCGGGACAGACTGATGAATGCCCTGATCGAGATGCTGGCGGACGAAAACATCCGGCAGATGCATAAGATCGAGATCCTGGCGGAGCGGGGGCTCAGGGACCGTGTTCTGGTCTATCTCAATGTCCTGACCCGCAAGTCCGGTACCAACACGGTCACTGTGAAAATGAGCCGGGAGCAGCTGGCCCAGTACCTGTGTGTGAACCGCAGCGCCTTATCCAATGAGCTCAGCAAGATGAAGCGGGAAGGGCTGATCGATTTTCAGAAGGATCAGTTCACGCTGCTTCAGGCGGGACTGAAAGCCGCCACCGATCAGGGACTGGGACCGGATTCCGGGGAAGAGGGATAAAGCCCGGAGAACCCCTGATAACCCCTGACAAACCCTAAGAAAACTGGGAATCAGCCTGAAAAAATATAAATACGTATGGATATTATGCACAAAAAATGGTACAATGAGACATCTGTATCGTTTTTTTATTTACGGAAACTTTTAACTATTATCAGAAGCGAACGCTGCCGGGCGGCGCCAGCTTTTGCAGAGTATAAAGGAGAAGACAGAAAATGCAGGAAATCAGGAAATTCAAGCGCGTTCTCGTCGCCAACCGCGGAGAGATCGCCATCAGAATCTTCAGAGCGTGCAAGGAACTGGGCATCCGCAGCGTTGCCATCTATTCGGAAGAGGATAAGAACACCCTGTTCCGGACCAAGGCGGACGAGTCCTATCAGGTCGGCAAGGGCAAGGCTCCTGTGGACGCTTATCTGGCCATCGATGAGATCATTGAGCTGGCCAAGTCCAAGGGCATCGAAGCCATCCATCCGGGCTACGGATTCCTGTCGGAGAACACCGCTTTCGCAAAGGCCTGCGAGGCTGCCGGCATCGTGTTCATCGGACCGGAATACCACATGATGGACAATCTGGGCGACAAGGTCAAGTCCAAGATCATCGCGTCATCTGTGGGCGTTCCCACCATCCCGGGCAACAATGAGATCGTACCGGATGCGGCTACGGCCATCGCTTTCGCCGAGGACTGCGGTTATCCTGTCATGCTGAAGGCAGCTGCAGGCGGCGGCGGCCGGGGCATGCGTATCGTCCGCAGCCGGGAGGAGATGGAAGACCAGTACACTTCTGCCAAGAGCGAGGCAGCCAAGGCCTTCGGCATCGATGATATCTTTATCGAGAAATATCTGGAGCGGCCCAAGCACATCGAGGTGCAGGTGCTGGGAGACAGCTACGGCAACGTGGTGCATCTGTTCGAGCGTGACTGCTCCATCCAGCGCCGCCACCAGAAGGTCATTGAATTTACTCCTGCCCTGAATATTTCCGAGGAACTGCGCCAGCGGCTGTGCGCGGACGCCATCAAGATCGCCAAGGCAGTGAATTACCGGAGCGCCGGTACCGTGGAATTCCTGATCGACAAAGACGGCAACCACTATTTCATCGAAATGAATCCCCGGATCCAGGTGGAGCATACGGTTACGGAAATGACCACCGGCATCGACCTGGTGCAGTCCCAGATC
Organism: uncultured Bacillota bacterium; assembly: GCA_946541435.1. Taxonomy (GTDB): domain Bacteria; phylum Bacillota; class Clostridia; order Peptostreptococcales; family Anaerovoracaceae; genus Lentihominibacter. The sequence continues at coordinate 6,564 of CAMNJK010000043.1, read as the reverse complement.
CTGATCGCGGAAGGATATCCCCTGGATTCTCCTGAGGTGAACATCCATCAGGAGGATATCAAGCCCAGAGGCTACGCCATCCAGTGCCGTGTGACTACGGAAGACCCCATGAACGGATTCGCGCCGGATACCGGTGTGATCACCAAATATACCAGCCCCGGCGGCTACGGCATCCGTCTGGATGCGGGCAACGCCTTCGTGGGCGCGGAGATCTCCCCCTACTATGACAGCCTCCTGGTCAAGGTCACAGCCTGGGCCAGAACCTTCGCGGACGCCGCCAACAAGGCGGGCAGGGCCCTGAAGGAAATGAACGTCAAGGGCGTGAAGACCAACCGGACCTTCCTGCTGAACGTGCTGAACCACCCGGTATTCCGGGCGGGCGGATGCGACACCGGCTTCATCGCCGACCATCCCCAGCTTCTGAACGTCCAGCCCAAGGAGGACAAGGAACTGAAGGTCCTCACCTTCCTGGGTGAGAAGTTCGTCAATGGCAACCGGGGCAACAAGCCGGACTTCAACGTGCCGGTCTTCCCCCGGATCAAACCCGCGCAGATCAAGGACCTGTCCGGCACCAAACAGCTCATCGATGAGAAGGGGCCGGAAGGGGTCGTAGACTGGATCAAGCAGCAGGATAAGCTGCTGATCACCGACACCTCCATGCGTGACGCACAGCAGTCCCTGATGGCGACCCGGGTCAGAACCGTGGATATGGAAAAGATCGCGCCGGCGGTGGCCCTGTACGGCCAGAATCTCTTCTCCCTGGAGATGTGGGGCGGAGCCACATTCGATACGGCCTTCCGCTTCCTGAACGAATCCCCCTGGGAGCGTCTGGAGACCCTGCGGGAGAAGATCCCCAACATCATGTTCCAGATGCTGATCCGCGGCGCCAACGCCGTCGGATATAAGAACTATCCGGACAATGTGATCCGTCGTTTCGTCAAGGAATCCGCCCGGTCCGGCATCGATGTGTTCCGGATCTTTGACTCCCTCAACTGGATGGACGGCATGTCCGTGGCTCTGGATGAGACCCTGAACCAGGGCAAGCTGGCGGAAGCCTGCATCTGCTACACCGGCGATATTCTGGACGAGACCAGAGATAAATACAGTCTGCAGTATTATGTAAATATGGCCAAAGAGCTGGAGAAGCGGGGCACGCACATCCTGGGCATCAAGGACATGTCCGGTCTGATCAAGCCCATGGCAGCCCAGAAGCTGATCACCGCCCTGAAGAACGAGATCGGCATCCCCATCCATCTGCATACCCATGACACCAGCGGCAACGGTGTGGCTACACTGATGATGGCTGCCGGCGCCGGTGTGGATATCATCGACGCGGCCTTCAACAGCATGTCCGGACTGACCAGCCAGCCGGCCCTGAACTCCATCGCCGCGGCCCTGGAGGGCACGGACAGAGACCCGGGTCTGGATATGGACGGCATCCAGCGCATCTCCGACTACTGGGCAGATGTCCGGCCGGTCTACAAGCAGTTCGAATCCGACATGCAGACCGGATCCGCGGAGATCTACAAGTACGAGATGCCCGGAGGACAGTACTCCAACCTCAAATCTCAGGTAGAGAGCTTCGGCCTGGGCCACAAGTTCCAGGACGTCAAGGATATGTACAAGACAGTCAACGAGATGCTGGGCGACATCGTCAAGGTCACCCCGTCCTCCAAGGCGGTGGGAGATATGGCCATCTTCATGGTCCAGAACGATCTGACCCCGGACAACATCTACGAGAAGGCTGCGGACATCGACTTCCCGGATTCCATCGTTTCCTTCTTCGAGGGAATGATGGGTCAGCCGGTGGGCGGCTTCCCGGAGAAACTGCAAAAGCTGGTGCTGCACGGCAAGGAGCCCATCACCTGCAGACCGGGTGAACTGCTGCCGGACGAAGACTTCGACGGCATCAAGCAGATGCTTCGTGAGAAGCACGGCCTGGAGGGCACAGAACAGGAAGCGCTCAGCTACGCCCTCTATCCCAAGGTCTTCGAGGATTATCTCGATTACCTGAAGAAGAAGGGCAACTTCCGCCTGATGGGCAGCGATATCTTCTTCCATGGACTCAGGGAAGGAGAGACCTGCGAAGTCAAGGTGCGGGAAGGCAAGGAACTGGTGATCCGCTTGTCCAACGCCCGTGATATGGATGAAGACGGATTCCGCGATGTGGTCTTCGAGGTCAACGGACTCAGAAGCGCGGTCAAGATCAAGGATGAGGCCGCGTCCATCGTCCAGTCCGGATCCCAGATCATCTACGCGGATACAGAGGATCCCGCGGAGATCGGCGCCAACATCCCGGGCACCATCCTGAAGGTGCTGGTGGAGGAAGGCGATGAGGTAGAAGAAAAGCAGCCCATCGCTGTCATCGAAGCCATGAAGATGGAGACCAACATCCTGGCGTCCATGAAGGGCACCGTGGACAAGATCTACGTCCGGGAAGGCCAGCAGGTCAAGGCCGGCGAGATGGTGGTAAAACTGAAGTAAGAAGATGCTTTATAAAGGGAGAAGTTAGATGTTTGACGGACCCATTGGAAAAATCATTCTCTTCTGGATCTTTATGATCGGCGCGGTATTCTTCGCCCGGGCCTTCGGTTTCTCCGGAGACACGAAGATGACGGTCATGTTCCTGATCATGGTGGCCCTGATCTATGTGGTCTGGGTCATCGGCAGGACCCTGGCGAAACGCCGCCGGGAGGAGGAAGCCTACAAAGGCCCCGCGCCGAAGAAGAAGCGCAGATAGGGAATGCCGACAGAATAAATAATCGATAGATCGACAGAGGCCGATCAAGGCATGAAAAAAAGAGAGCAGTTCACACAAAAGGGAACTGCTCTTTATTTCTTTTATTTTTATCTGCAGATAATGTACACGCCCTGTCCGGATGATCAGTAATGAATGATCACCGGCGTGCCGTAGTCCACCAGATCATAGAGCCTGGGCATCTTGGACGGCGGCATGTTCACGCAGCCGTGGCTGCCGCTGCTGACCCAGATGTCCCCGCCGAAAGAAGACCGCCAGCTGGCGTCATGGATGCCGTAGGAGGATCCCAGGAAGGCCATCCAGTAGTTGACAAAGCTCGTGTATTTGCTGCCGTTGGCATTCCTGCCTTTGAGAACGATGTTGCGGCCCTTGTTCAGGATGGAGAAGAGGCCGGTGGGCGTGGTGGTGCCGGTATTGCGGCAGCCGGTGACCACATCGCTGGTGAATTTCCGTTCACCGTCTCTGAAGTAGATCAGCTTCTGTCTGCTGACATCGATGTCGATGTAGGTCTTGCCGATGTTCAGGGAATAGTCTCCGTAGCCCCGGGTGGCCCAGACAGGCTCCCGGGAAACATCTTCGTGAGAACGGATGTCCTTCATCAGCTGTTCCGTCTCGGCTTCCTGATCTACGGACCAGCCGTAATCGCTGTTTTCGATGGTGATGGTCTTACCGGTCAGGGATTTGAACTTCCGGTTCTTGCCCACATTGTCGTAGCGCTCCGCGATCCGGGCTACGAACGCGGTCACAGCCTTTCTGCGGGCCTTGCCGGACAGATCCTTCCGCATCATTTTGGCCAGCTTTTTCGTCGGGATGGTATAGGAATCCTCCCCCAGATCGTAGGTGATCTTCTGATGCAGATACTGCCTGCAGAAATCCTGGTATGCCAGAAGCTCCGGATCGTCGCTCTTGACTTCAGGCACGGCAATGTAATCCTCCTCCCGGTACTGGAACACGGTCTGCCCGATCTCGATGCAGGTCAGGATATCCTGGAAGAACTTCTCTGTATCGGGTTTGCTGCCGTAGACTTCCTTGACGATGGGGAATTCGGGATCCTTCAGATCCACATAGGCGTCCCGGGTCTCTGTGACAGCGCCCAGGTTCAGGAATTCCGCCGAGGTCACATCTTCCTTGAATTTCTTCGTATAGGACGTGACATGCATGGGGATCCGGACGGACGCCGGGAAATTCAGATAGTAATTCAGCGCCGCCATGATGGGGTGGTTCTTCTTGATCTTGGGGAGCTTTTTCGCGATATCGTAGGTGCAGTCAATATTTTTCACGGTGAACAGAGGCTCGTCCATGGTGCCCGTCACCAGGATATCCGCGGCGTTCCATTGGTCGCTGACAGTCTTCACCGCGGTATCGTAATCCATATCATAACAACGCACGCCGTTGATGATGTATCCAGCGCGGAGGTGGTTGCTTTTATAGTCATCGGTGGCCTTGTAGCAGTGGGTCATGACGCCGATGGAGACGGCGCAGGCGCAGAGCAGAAAGACCATAAAAATCGCGAATTTCTTCATAGTCATCCTCATTGTTGAATTTGTGGCATCCGCCGCCATAGTACGGAAAGCGCATACCACATATAGTATATTCTGTTTTCGGTTACTTTTAAAGCAAAATATGCCGCCGCAGGAAAAAAGCATGGGGACGCATGGGAGACGGTTTCGAAAAGCTTTCGCAAAAAAATGATGCATCCGGTGTTGCTGAGTGGTAGAATGGGGGATAACATGGCGTTCTATCGGATACAGGCGCCGCTGCAGTTTGACCGGGAGACGGGAATATGGCATTCACACATCTACATGTGCATACGGAATACAGCCTGCTGGACGGTGCGTCCCGCATCGGCGATCTGGTATCCAGAGCCAAAGAACTGGGCATGGAGTCCCTGGCCATCACGGATCACGGGGTCATGTTCGGCGTCATCGATTTCTACCGGGAGTGCAGGAAACAGGGGATCCACCCCGTCATCGGCTGCGAGGTATACACGGCGGCCAGGACCAGGTTCGATAAGGACGTGGAGAAGGACAAGCACATGGGGCACCTGATCCTGCTGGCGGAGAACGACCAGGGATACCGGAATCTGATGAAGATCGTGTCCGAAGCCTTCCGCAACGGCTTCTATTATAAGCCCCGGGTGGACAAGGAACTGCTGCGCCAGTATTCAGAAGGGCTCATCGCCCTGAGTGCCTGCCTGGCGGGGACGGTCCAGAACCGGCTCTTAAATGGCAATTATGAGGGCGCCCGGCGGGAGGCGCTGGAGATGGCGGAGATCTTCGGGGAGGGCAATTTCTTCCTGGAACTCCAGGACCAGGGCCTGCCGGAAGAGGCGCGGATCCTGCCGGATATGATCCGTCTGCATGAAGAGACCGGCCTGCCTTTGGTCGCCACAAACGACGTGCATTACGTACGCCGGGAGGACGCCCGGGCCCAGGACGTGCTCATGTGCATCCAGACGGGAACCACCATCGACGAGCCCAACCGGATGCGGTTTTCGGGGGATCAGTATTATCTCAAGTCCGAAGCGGAGATGCGGGAGATCTTCGCGGCATACCCAGAGGCCCTGGACAACACCAACGCCATCGCCCGGCGCTGCCAGGTGGATTTTACCTTCGGGGAGCTCCACCTGCCTGATTTTACCGCGCCTGACGGCCTGACCAACCGGGAATATCTGCGCCGGCTCTGTGAAGAGGGGCTGGACCAGCGCTACGGGGATCCTTCGGAGGAACTGAAGCAAAGGCTGGACTACGAGCTCACCACCATTGAGAATATGGGCTATGTGGAATACTTCCTCATCGTCTGGGATTTTATCAATTATGCCAAAAGCAGGGGCATCATGGTGGGACCGGGAAGAGGTTCCGCAGCGGGCAGTATCGTGGCCTACACCCTCAGGATCACCGATATCGATCCCATCAAGTACGGACTGATCTTTGAGCGGTTCCTGAATCCGGAACGGGTCAGCATGCCGGATATCGATATCGACTTCTGCTACGAACGCAGAGGTGAGGTCATCGATTATGTGACCGAGAAATACGGGGCGGACAACGTTTCCCAGATCATCACCTTCGGCACCATGAAGGCGAAGCAGGCGGTGCGTGACGTGGGACGGGTGATGAACGTCAGCTACCAGGATACGGACGCCATCGCCAAAGCCATTCCGTTCGCCCTGAACATGACCATCGACCGGGCCCTGGATATGAGCCCGGATCTGAAGGCTAAATATGAAAATGAAGAACAGACCCGTCAGGTCATCGACATGGCCAGGGCCATCGAAGGGATGCCCCGTCATGCTTCCACCCATGCGGCGGGCGTGGTGATCTCCAAAAAAGCCCTGGACGAGTATGTCCCGCTCTACCTGACAGATAAGGGACTGGCCACCCAGTTCAATATGACCACCATCGAAGAGCTGGGACTTCTGAAGATGGACTTCCTGGGACTGCGGAATCTGACCATCATCCGGGATGCCCTGGAGATGATCGAGGCCGGCCACGGTGTGAAGATCGATTTTTCATCCATGGAATACGACGACCCCCTGGTCTATGAGACCATCGCGGGGGGCAATACCATGGGCATCTTCCAGCTGGAAAGCGGCGGGATGACATCCTTTATGAAGAACCTGAAGCCGGACTGCTTCGAGGACATCGTGGCGGGCATCGCCCTCTACCGTCCCGGTCCCATGGCTTCCATCCCGACCTATATAGATAATAAGAAGAATCCGGATCATGTGACCTATATCCATGAAAGCCTTCGTCCGATCCTGGACGTTACCTACGGGTGCATGGTTTACCAGGAGCAGGTCATGCAGA
>CAMNJK010000042.1 GCA_946541435.1 uncultured Bacillota bacterium | reverse complement strand
TGGGAATCAAACAGCATAGTTTTTTCTCCGTATCATTATTTTTCTGCTTTATTTTTCTGCTTTTCTGATCTCAGTGTTCTGTTTCTTTATTGCCGCTCCTATTTTACACTTCGGGCCATCCGCTGACAACACCGGCCGAAAAGGATGTTGCCCTTGATTTCTATCCAATGGTGCCGCATGACGCAACTATTTGTTTATATTTTACATTTTTTTCAATTCGTGGTTGAAAATGTGTGTTCCAAATGTTACCATATATGTCGTAAGAAGGATATTCCCACCCCCGTCCGCGTCCCATGCTATGCTCCTTGGGCACGATTTCTATATTTCTTGGGTATTGATACCCAAGCATTTGCAAAAATCATCCGCAACTTTTGCATCAAAAAGCAGGGTTTCTTGGGCATATATCACCTATCCCTTGGGTATTGATACCCAAGAATTTCCGTATATCTGCCCAAGTGAAAAATCGCCGATTTAAGAAAGGAAGGCTGAACAGGATGAATACCTTAATAAACCTGATAAAAGTCGAGCAGAAGCGGATTCAGAAGCTCATCGATCTGACGGGCAATGATGACAAAGCTGCGCCGCCCTGCCGCCTGCGTGTCGAGCGCAGGGGAAACGGGCTCTATTGCTATGAACTTACCTATACGAAGGATAAGAAAGGCCGGCACGCGCACAAGCGATACCTGGGCAAGCCGGACACTGCGTCGGTCCGCGCCCATATTTGCGCCCGGCTGAATATGGAAAGGCTGGCCAGGCTCAGGCATGACCAGGTTTTGCTTGATCGGCTGACGCGCAGCTATCAGGATTACAGCCACGAAGCGATCCTTTCTGACCTGCCCAGATCATATCGGATGGCTTGCGAAGCCAATCCTGCCGGCGACGAGTTCGGTCAGCGCTATGAAGAGCTGAAGCAGTGGGCCTCTGCCGACTACCCGCGGAACACTGCGCCCTTCCCGAAAGCCGAAAACTACGCGAAGGACGGCACTCGCACCCGTTCCAAAGGGGAAACGATCTGGTATGATTCGCTGCTGGATCTGGGCGTCCTGTTCTGGTATGACTGTGTCATCACCATCACCGACCGCTTCGGGAATAAGAAGACCGTCAGTCCGGACTTTCTGATCCAGTGCTTTGACGGATCGTTCATCATCATTGAGCACCTGGGCCGGCTGCATGATAAGGGATATGCCATCGACTACGGTGAGAAGTGCTACTGGTACCTGCACGAGGGTTTCATCCTCGGCAAAAGCTTCTTCGTGACCAGCGATGACTTAAACGGCGGGACCGACAGTCGGATGATCGAGGCGCAGGCGCAGCAGGTCGCGTGTCTATTCTTCGGGTATTGATTCCTTCGCCGGGCCCTCGTCCCCGGCCACGTCCGCAAGGTCTGCCAGCGAGATCTGCTGCAGGTCCAGGCTGTCCCGGAATTCCTCAGAAGCCTCATCCTCCAGAATGCCCTCGATGTCCTTGATGTCGGGCAGGTCCTTGATGGTCTCGAAGCCGAACTGGCGCAGGAATTCATCGGTGGTCCCATAGAGGATGGGGCGGCCTACTGACTCAGACCGGCCCATGTCCCTGACCAGCCCTTTGCGGACCAGACCTTCCATGACCCGGTCGCAGCGGATGCCGCGGATGGATTCGATCTCGCCTTTTGTCACCGGCTGACGATAGGCCACGATGGCAAGGGTCTCCAGAGCGGACTGGGACAGACGGCGGTGGCGCACCGGGGTGCAAAGCCGCTCGATATAGGGCAGGTTCTCTTCCCGGGTGGTGAACTGGAACGCCTTGTTGACCTCCCGGATCACGATGCCGCGGCCTTCCTGCTCGTACTCCTCCATCAGCTCCCTGCAGCACTCATATACTTCTTTTTTTTCGATCCCGAACACGTCCGCGATGTCCTTGATGCTCAGGGGTTCTCCCCAGATGAACATCATGGATTCGATCGCTGACTTGATGGTCTTCCTGCTTGACATGTGTTTCTCTTTCTCCGGCTGCTGCTCCAGCTCAGCCGGTCTCAATCCTCAATTCTTCCGGTCTCAATCCTCAAATATCTGATCCGTCGCTGTGACGGTGATGTTTCCGAACAGTTTCTTCTGTTCCGCTTCCAGCCGGTGCTCCCGGACCATTTCCAGCATGGACGAAAAGGTCACGGAAATGTCATACCGGTCGTCCCTGCGGGGCACCAGATCCCGGAAGTCCGCGCTCCGTTCTTCCCGTCCCCGGAAGAAATCCCGGATCTCCCGCATGCGCAGCTCCGTGGTGATCCGCTGCTTTTCCGTACGGATGTGGTGGGCCCGGATCTCCTCCAGGTTTTTCTTCCGCTGCAGAAAAGCCTCAAACGCCGACCGGAACTGATCCATGTCCAGGTTCAGATATTCGTCCGGCTCTCCGGTGAACCGGGCCAGGTCTTCCTGGGGTTTCTCCAACCGGGCTGACGCTGCTTCCCAGCGCTCTTCCAGCATGCCGGACAGCTCCTTGAACAGCTTGTACTCCCGCAGCTTGGCCACCAGCTCGGTCCGCGGGTCCTCGAAGGTGCCCTCCGCGTCCGCTTCCGGCGCGGACCGGGGCAGCAGCATCTTCGATTTGATCTCCAGAAGCTCTGCGGCCAGCACCATAAATTCGGTGGACACATTGATGTCCGCCTCCTGCATCTGCGTAATATACTGCACGTACTGGTCCGTGATCTCCGAGATCCGGATGTCGTAAATGCTCATCTGCGCGTGCTCGATCAGATAGACCAGAAGATCAAACGGCCCCTCGAACACATTCAGTCTGACCCGATAGCTCATTGCTTCCTCCTGCGCTGTCCGCAGAGGTATTCTACCACAGATGCAAAAGCTGGACAAGCACGGCAGCGCGCCCGGACCCACAACAAAAGGCCCCGCGCACGCGCGGGGCCCTGATGTCTTTATTTATGGATCTTCATTGGAATCTTCCGCAGATCTCATCTCCCGGTTTAGAGCAGGCCGTACTTCTCGCCGACTTCTGCCAGAGCTTCGTCCAGAGCGACCAGAACCTTATCGATGGTCTCGTCAGCCTGTACGAGAGGCGGCTCGATACGAACGGTCTGCGCATTGACCAGTGTACCAGCTGTCATGACGTTCCGTGCGAACAGTGCCTTTGTGACTTCGTGGCCGACTTCGTCTGTCGGGAATTCCATGCACATCAGCATACCGGCGCCTCTGTATGTGGTCAGGACCTTCGGATACTTCTCATGCAGCTTGGCCAGTCCAGCCATGTATCTTTCGCCCTTCTGCTTGGACAGACCCGGCAGGTCGTTTTCCAGCATGTAGCGGATGGTGGAGATGAACGCCGCGCAAGCCAGCGGGTTGCCGCCGAATGTCGGGGATCCCAGGATCCACGGATTGTCGAACATCTTGCCTTCTACGCCTGTGCCGACGCCGGACTTCTCATATGTCCACGGACGAGCGATGATACCTGTGATCGGAACCAGACCACCGGAGGAAGCCTTGCCGTATGTCATGATGTCCGGGCAAACGCCTTCGTGATCGCATCTCCACATGGTACCGGTACGTCCCAGACCTGTCTGGATCTCATCGAAGATCAGAGCAACGCCGTGCTCATCGCAGATCTCTCTCAGTGCCTTGAGGTAGCCATCCGGCGGAATCTGTACACCAGCTTCGCCCTGGATCGGCTCAACGATCAGGCCCGCAACCTTTTCGCCGACAGCTTCCAGGTTCTCGATCGCAACTCTTGCCGCTTCAGCGTCGCCGAACTTGACATGCTGTACCTGCTGGATCATCGGAATATAGTCTTCTCTGTAAGCGCCCTTGCCGCCCATGGAGATGGCGCCCATGGATTTGCCGTGGAACGCGCCGACTGTGGAGATATACCATCTGCCGCCTGTTGCCAGTCTTGCCAGTTTCAGAGCCATTTCAACAGCTTCTGCGCCGCCGTTGGTGAAGAAACAATACTGCAGATCTCCCGGTGTGATCATTCCCAGCAGGTTTGCCAGATAACCTCTCAGCGGGTCAACCAGTTCCTGTGAATGCAGGGAATATCTGTTCAGCTGAGCCATAACAGTCTTCTTGATTTCCGGATTGCCGTGGCCGCAGGCAAAGATTCCGAATCCGCCAAGACAGTCAATGAATTCTACGCCATTCAGATCTCTGAATACATCACCTTCGTCTTCCCACTCTACGAATGCAGCGTCTGTGGATACAGACTTTCTGTACTCGAGCCAACCCGGGTTAACGTTTTCATTGAAGTTCGCAATGGAATCAGTCTGGATCGCTTTTTTCTGATCTTCTGTCAGCGCATCTGATTCGATCAGAGACACAACTCTCTTCGCTTCTTCCAAAGCTTTCTGCATGTTTCTTTCTGTCATACTAAGGCCTCCCTTTTTAGCTGCAAAATTGCAGTGTATTATGATGGCTGCCTGACGCCGCAAACCGTTCCGGTGTGATGATTCCGGCCCGATGCAACGTCTTTGGTGCCGGCCCTCAGGCCGCCGCCCGGCAACTCCCATCTGTTGATTTTGACACAGTTCCGTGTCATTATTTGAACTTTCTTAATTATACTTCTCTTTCAGCAAACTTGTCAATGCCCTGTTTGACTGCCAACGTTTTCTGCCTCCTTTTGAGCGCCGGCAACCCTTCCGGATCTTTAACATCTCTGCCGCATCCCCAACATCTCTGCCGCATCCCCAGCGCCTCTGCCTCAAAGCCTGGTGGTCTTGATCCGCATGGTGCTGACCACCACGCCGATCTGGCTGGCGCACATACAGAGGGATGCGATGACCGGCGCCAGGGCCGGGCCCGCCAGGGGGACCAGGATGCTTGCAGCAGCAGCGATGGCAATGATGTTGTAGCAGTAGGCAAACACCAGGTTTTGCTTGATGATCCGGATGGTCTTCCGGCTCAGCGAGATGGCCCGCACCACATCCATCATGTCGTTGGCGATCAGGATCACGTCCGGGGTCCGGTTATCTTCCGGGCTCCCGTCCGGCGCGGTCTGCGCAAAGGCTGGCCCGCCTTCGTCCGGCGCATTCATGCTGCGGATCTCCGGGCCGGATCCGATGGCGATGCCGATGTCCGCTGCCGCAATGGCTTCCGCATCGTCCCTGCCGTTGCCCACCATGGCCACCACCTTCTGTTCATGGGCCCGCAGGACCCGGATGGCCTCCGCCTTTTCCGAGGGCCGGATCTCTGCCACGATCTGGTCGATGCCCACTTCATTCCGGATGGCCTCCGCCGTCAGGAAACTGTCACCCGTCAGCATGACGGTATCGATCCCCATGCCTTCGATCCGGGAAATGGCCTTGAGACTGACGGGATTGGGCGCGTCCCGCATGGCCACCACACCGATGACCCGCTGCTGGCTGGCGAAGAACACGACGCTCTTCCCCTGGCGGAACAAGGGGTCCACCTCCGGCAGGTCCAGGGAGATGCCCTGCTCCCGCATCAGGGCCGCGTTGCCGCAGAAATACACCTTTCCGTCGATCTCTCCGCGGACGCCCCGTCCCGGGAACGCCTCCCTGCGCGCCACCTCCGGCAGATCACCGTACTGTTCCAGGGCCGTCTGGAAGATCAGCTGTCCGAAGGGGTGCCTGGAACCCCGCTCCAGACCGCCGGCGAAGCGCAGGTTGAAGCCCTCTGCGATGGAGATCACATCGCTGATTTCCGGAATGCCTTCCGTCACGGTGCCGGTCTTGTTCAAGGCGATGGTATTGATGTCCCGGGCCAGCTCCAGGATGTCCGCGGAACGGATCAGGATCCCGTTTTTTGCCCCCCGCACAGTGGCCGCCAGCACAGACATGGGCACTCCCACAGAAAACATATAGGGGCTGGCGATGATCAGAATGGTGACGGCGGTCATGATACCGTCGTCCCAGCCGATCCCGGAAGCCGCCCACAAAAAAGCCATGAAAAGCGCCAGCAGGATCACTGCCACCACGAAGATACGGGCCGCCCGCTCTGCCCTTCTGGCAATGGGAGCCTCGGTGGCGATGGATGCGGTGATATGTTCAATGATCCTGGAGATCACCGTATCCTGGCCGGTGCTGGTCACCCGCATTTCGAATCCGGAAGCCAGATTCTTCGATCCCGCGTAGACCTGCATGCCCGCAGACTTGTCCGCCGGGACCCGTTCTCCTGTGATGAGCTCCTCTTCGATCACCGTCTCTCCGGCAGTGATGGTCCCGTCCGCCGGAACCACTTCACCGATCTCGACGGTGATGACGGCGCCCGTCTCCAGACCGGGGTCCTCCGGCTCCGCTTCGATCAGTCTCTTCAGATGCTCATCCAGCTTGTATCTGACATACGCTTCACAGCAGCGGCACAGGGCCATGGTGGTCAGGAACAGGCCGGCCGTAGCGAACTGGAACATCAGGAGCGCCACGATGGAGCCGATGGCCGCCAGGGTATTCTTCTCCGGCCTTCTGGCCCGGATGGACTCGAATCCGTCTGTAAAACAGCTGCGGTTCACCGCCACCAGCAGGGCTGTCAGCAGGATCTCCACCATCATGGCGCCCAGGCTGCCGGCCACCAGCCAGTCGATCAGAAACAGCGGCACCACAAAACAGAGAGACAGCGTCAGTCGGCGCTTCAGGTCTTCCAGCGCCCGCTCCTCCCGGTCGTTCTTCACCGCATCCAGGACTCCCTCCCGGATGCTGTCCCTGATTTTGTTTCCAAACTGCTGGATCTCGGTCTTCCGCTCCTGCATGCTACTTTCGCCTTTCGTTGTTGTATTTTACCATATCTGACGTCACCAGTTCAATGTACTGTAGTGTCCTCTTTATGGTATACTCTTGTTGGAGTCATGTGAATTGGAGGTTATTATGAAACAGATCTATATCGCGGATGCGTTCACATCTGAGAAATTCGGCGGCAATCCCGCCGGTGTGGTCATCCTGCGGCAGGGAGAGGACTTTCCGGACGCTGAGCTGATGCGGAAGACTGCCGCGGAGCTGAGGTATTCGGAGACGGCCTTCATCCGTCCCATGCCCGCAGAGGAACTGGAACAGGTCCTGGAAAGCATTTTCAACCCATCGGATGCCGGGAGCGCCGGCGCCAATCCGCCCGATGCCGACACCGGGACCCTTCGCCCGCCCGCCGGGCTCCGTCCCCAGGACATCGACGGCGGCTTCGAGGTCCGCTATTTCACCCCCGCCGCGGAGGTGGATCTCTGCGGGCACGCCACCATCGCCTCCTATTACTGCCTGAAGGACGCCGGTCTCTGCGACACCGGCGGGACCTATCTGAACCGTGCAAAGGCTGGCGATCTGCTCATCGATGTGGCAGGGGATCAGATCCTGATGGACATGGCAGCGCCCCGGCAGATCGGGGATATCCGGTCTCCGGAAGAGCTGCAGGAGCTGTACGCCGTTCTCGGCATCGATTACTGTGATCTGGACCTGGTGCCCCGGCTGATCTCCACGGGACTTCCGGACATCATTCTGCCGGTGGCCTCCCGGGAAGTTCTGGCCGCCATCGATCCGGATTTTCCGGCCCTGTCCGCCCTGTCAGAGCGATATGGCGTCACCGGTGTCCACGCCTTCGCCCTGGGCCATGAAGGCGAAAAGATCACGGCATACTGCCGCAACTTCGCTCCCCTCTATGACATTGACGAAGAAGCTGCCACCGGCACTGCCAGCGGCGCCCTGACCTATTACCTGGTCCGCAGCGGGCTGGTGCGGGGCGACAGATGCCGCTTCATTCAGGGCGAGGCCATGGGCCGGCCCTCGGAGATCCGGTCCGTCATCCGCCGGGACGGCAACGGGATCCAGATCCGGGTGGGGGGATCCGCCGCCATCCTGGTCAAAGGCCGGATCGATCTCTAGGTCAAAGGCCGGATCGATCTCTAAAGAATCAATCCATCAAAAGAGGGGCACGCGCATCGCGCTGCCCCTTTTGACTGCCGGTTTTCGCGGCCCTGCCCGGGCCAACTGAAGAATCGCCACGCAGCATAGCTGCTGCGATTCCTGTAGGGGCACTGCGGCGCCGTATCAGAGATACGGGCAGTGCTCCCAGCCTTTGCATCCTGCCGGGATCAAAGATCCGACAGCAGATAGATGAAATTGTCCCGCTGCAGTTTCTTGAACCGGTAGAAGGACGTGTAATAAACGGCGTACATGTTGCCGTCGGCGTGGAAGATGGACTCCAGCTCGTAAGTTGTCCCCAGGTCCAGGGTGGACAGGAGGTCGCCGTACTGCCAGTCGTAGATGAGGATCTTGTTCCCCCGGTAGCCGTAGCCGTAGCTCTGGGCCACCATGATATAGTCGCCGACGGAATCCATGCTCTGCAGCATCTGCTTCAGCATTTCCGTTTTCTTGTCCAGCCAGATGAACCGCACGGGCTTGAAGTCGCTGTCCAGCACCATCAGATGATGGAAGGTCTCGCCCCGCAGGGTGACCACGTACTGATCGTGGGCCGCGTTGTAGGCGATGGCGCCGAAGCCGGTGTAATAGTTGTTCTTTCTATAGGTCTTCAGGGTCTCCTTGGAGATGCCCTCGATGGTCTTGGGAAGCTTGACGGTCCTGGACTCCAGCTTTTCCAGGCTGACCGGATCCACCACCGCCAGCATCTTGGGATAGGGCGTGGAGTAGGCCACCACCAGCCGGTTCCGCTTGGTGTCGTAGGTCATGTCATTGCCGTGGCCCACGTACATGGCCGCGGAGACCTTCACCACCTTCTTGGCCTTCAGATTGACCTTGGCGATCTTGCACAGGTGCTTGTTCCGGTTCTCCATGACAAAATAGGCGTAGCCCTTGCCGTAGCAGGAACCCTGGACGGTGTCATAGCCCTGGACCTTTTCCTTGATGGCCCGGCGCAGTTCGAACTTCCGCAGGAACTTCCGCACAGGCGTGCGGGTGATCTCCTTGCCCTGCCGCGCGTTGGCCGACAGGGTCCAGGAGGAGAATTCCGTCCCGTACTCATCCGTCTGGTAGGCCCGGATCCGGACATAATAGGTCACACCCTTGGAGACCCCGTTGATGGTGGCCGAAACCGCTGTCGGATCAGTGATCCGCTTTGACTTCTTCGCCATGAACAGCCGGTCCTGGGCGTACTGGACCTGATATCCGGTGCAGTCCTCCACGCTCTTCCATTTGATGGTCAGCGTTTCGTTGATATGCTTCACGCTTTTGATGGTGACCGCATCGGGCGCTGTGGCCGCCGCAGCTGTTTCAATCTGCAAAACCTGGCCGATCCCCAGCAGGAGGGCCAGCAAAAGCAGGCATACCGCAGCGGACCGGGCCGCCTTCGCAGTCCTGCCCGTCCTCCGGATCCTGTTATTCTCTTCCGTTCTGTAGCCTGATCTTTCCCTTATCATCGTCCTGTTTTTCATGTCCTGTCCCTTTCCCCTTTCATGCTCCAATATTATACATGGAAGGAACTGGCTATTACAAGCGAAAAACTTCGAAAACGTTGAAAAATCAATTGACACAGCCCCTCTCAAAGAGTAAAATATCTTCGTGTCGCAACATGCGGTACAGTTATCGTGGGCGCAGGTTTTCCGCCGAAATACCACATCTTGTGGGATGGCGCGGACCCTGCCGGAGAGACCAACTATATGGAGCAGACCGGGTCGGACCCTGCTGCACTACCATATATAGGGAATCCGTCAGGAGACACCGGAACAAACACGACCTAAGTTATAGGAATGCCGAACACGTTGCCGTTTTCTCACCGATCACGCGGGGCGAAACAGGCAATCCAGTAGGCAGCACCGAAACAGATCCCGCCTGCCTTTGCAGAGGCTCCGAGATCCGAGTAGGTAGAAAGGAACCAAGATGAGTTCATTTATCGCAAAACCCCATGAAGTCGAGCGCAAGTGGTACGTTATCGACGCAGAGGGACAGAATCTGGGCAGAATGGCATCACAGATCGCCAGCATCCTCAGAGGCAAGAACAAGCCGATCTACACACCGCACGTCGACTGCGGAGATTACGTCATCGTGATCAACGCCGACAAGGTCGCAGTGACCGGCAAGAAGAGATCCGAGAAGATCTACAAGAGACACACCGGTTATCCGGGCGGCCTGAGAGAG
>CAMNJK010000041.1 GCA_946541435.1 uncultured Bacillota bacterium | reverse complement strand
CCAGGAAGCCCACGAACCAGGAGTTGGGGGCCGTCTGTCCTTCGACTTCGGCGGTCCCGGACTTGGCGCAGAGGGAAAGTCCCGGGAAGTTGTACTCACCGCCGTAGTGGTTTTCCACCGCGCCCCGCATCATGGACTTCAGGGAATCCGCGGTGGTCTCATCGATCATCTCAATGCTCTTGGAGGTCATCTTGGAGACCTGCTTTCCCACCAGGGAACGGGAGTCCAGAATGGTTGGCATGGCGGCGGTGCCGCTGTTCGCGATGGCGCCCGCGTAGACCATCATGTTGCACGGACAGACCATGTCATGATACTGACCGATGCCGGTCCAGGCCAGGTTGACTCCGCCGCTTGGAAACTCGAAGCTGCCCTTCCGGGTCCTGATGCCGTCGATGTCGTAACGCTTCTTCATCCCGGTCATCTTCGTGTACTTCTTCAGGTTCTTCTTTCCCACCTTCTCGGCCAGCTTGCCGAAGTAGCAGTTGCAGGAAGTCTCGAGGGCCTTCGCCATATCCACGGTGCCGTGGGCCTCCACGTCCGTCACCCGGTCGCCGTAGCCGTAGTCCACGTAACCGTCGCAGTCCAGCTCATAGGTGTAGGCGTCATCCAGATTCTCGATGGCCGCGGCGGCGGTCACCAGCTTGAAGGTGGATCCCGGCGCGAAGGTGGCTCCGGTCAGATGGTTGATGTAGGTTCCGCTGGCCGGCTCCAGGGGCGGGTCCTCCGGATCGTAGGTGGGTCCGCTGACCATGCAGAGGATCTCGCCCGTCTTGTAGTTGTAGACCCCCACGCATCCGCTGCGGCCGTTCATGGCCTCGCAGGCGGTGGCGCAAAGGCTGGCGTCCAGTGTGAGATATACGTCTTTGCCGGCATTGTTCAGGGTATAGATGCCGTTGATGAAATCATATCCGATCAGCTTGTCCACTAACACCCGGTTGGCGCCGGTGGCAATGTTGTTGTCCTTGTCTCCGGTGATGTGCATGCAGGCAGTCCGGATGGAGGAGGAGTCATTGAAGACCATGCCGTCCTTGGTGTTTCGCATCAGCAGTTCTCCATGGCGGTCATAGAGAGCGCCCTTGGCCAGCCTGCCGTCCGCGAAGACGTCCCGGTTGCCCTGATAGGATGCCCATTCACTGCCGTCGCGGATATCCCGCACGATAAATACGGCCAGCCCCGCCACAAGCACCACGGCAAGCAGGAGGCACATCACAGCTCTTCGTTCTATTTTCTTCATTTATTATCGCCTCCAAACAGATCTTCCAGGGTGACCGGCTGATCCTCATCAGCGTCCTGATAGGTACGGATGACGGGTCCGCTGCCGGCGGCGCCGCCGTTGCTTCTGCCGCTTCTGCCGCTGCCGCCGGGGGTTTCGTCCAGGCTGCGGAAGAAAGCATCGTCGTCCACGTTTTTATAGGAAACCGGCCGGGGCCGGGGTTTTGCCGGGGTTTTGCGTTTGGGCGCGGGCTCTGCGCGGCGGGCCTGGGTCCGGGTTTTGTCCGGATCTCCAGATGGATCGCTTATTTGCGATTGGCTCTTTGGCCGCGTTGCCGCAGGCTGGACCTGTTCCGGCTGCACCTTCTGGGCCGCCCGGACCTTACGCTCGGCCTGCTTTTGCTCCTTCTTCATCTGCTTCTGCTTCTCCGCCCAGAACCGCTGGAACTCCGGATCGTTGTTCATCTCGTCGGAGAGGGCCCGCAGGTCTTCGTCAGAATATCTGCGGCCGGCCGCATCCCGGTCCACGGCGGAGAAGAGCTCCTCCGGATCGTAGAAGTCACCGTCCGCCAGGTGATCCTTGTACTCGCTCTTGCGGTCCAGACGGATGGCGAAGCTGGCGTTCTGGCGGGTGTCCGCCGCCTTCAGGAAGGCCAGCAGTCCCCAGGAGGCGATCATGCTGGTGCCGCCCGAAGACAGGAAGGGGAAGGTGACGCCGGTCAGGGGCAGGATGTCCACCGAACCCAGAACGTTCAGCGTGGTCTGGAAGACGAACAGGGTGGCAGTGGAACAGGCCGCGATGCTGTAGTATGTTGACCGTCCCGCGGCGATGGCGCGGAAGGCGAAGATGCTGAGGGTGATGATGCAGAAGACTGCCAGGACGGCGATGATCAGGCCCCATTCCTCGGCCAGCATGCCGAACACCAGGTCAGTGCCGGCGCCGAAGAGGTTGCCCAGATTGCCTTCGCCGGCGCCCAGGCCCGGAAGTCCGCCGCTGGCGGTGGCCGTCATGGTCTGTACCTGCTGGTAGCCGCCTTCCGTGGCGAAGTCCCACGCGTGCCGCCAGGTCTCGAACCGGCTGGCCACATAGGGACGGAACCGGAGGACCATCAGGCCCATGAGACCGGCCGCGCCCAGGATCAGGAAGAGCTTGGTGAAGTCGCCGGAGCGCAGGAAGGAGATCACCAGGAAGGTCACGAAGAAGACGATGGCCGTACCGAAGTCTCCCATCAGCGCCAGGCAGCCCAGGCAGAAGATACTGAAGCCCATGAAGATGTAGAGGCTCTTCTTTTCCTGCAGCTCATCCAGGGTGGCGGCGCCCACATAAATGAAGACGATCTTGACCAGCTCCGAGGGCTGGAAGGAAAAACCGCCGATGTAGATCCAGTTCTGCGCCCCGTTGGTGACCGTGCCGAAGAGGAGATTGACCAGCAGCAGGAGGCCGCTGATCCCAAGAAGCAGGTAGGTCACTTTTTTCGTCCGGTTCAGGTCCCTGAGGTACCAGCACAGGAAGAAGAAGACCGCCACGCCCAGGCAGATGCAGATGGCCTGCTTCAGCACGCCGTCCGTGGTATAGCTGTAGGAAATGGTGACAGCCAGACTCAGGGTCGACAGGAAAAAGGCGATGATCTCCATCTCAAAGCCGTTGCGCCGGAATCCCCGCATCAGGATCACGTAGAACCACATGAGGGCGCAGAGCAGGGCGAAGGAGATGATGATCTGCGAAGAGAAATCATCCCCCAGGGAGATGTGAAACTGCAGCACCGTCAGGAACTGGAAGATGGTCAGCATCACCAGAGACGGCCATGGGGAAACAGGCCGGCTGCGGAGCTTGCGTTTCTCCACATTCGCCAGCCTTTCCTGGAGACTGACCGGGTAGAGTTCGAAGTCCTCCCCGCCGATGGTCAGCTGGTCGCCGCCCTTGAGTTCCGTGGTCTCATAGACCCGGACCCCGTTGATGTAGGAACCGTTCTTCGAGTTCAGGTCCCGGTAACGCCAGACGCCGGCGGAATCCCGGATCAGGGTGGCGTGGCTGCGGGACACACTGGAAAGGTTCAGGATGATGTCGCAGCCCCGGCCCCGGCCGATCAGATTCTCCCAGTGGGTCAGGGGTACGCTGCTGCCGTCGGGACAGCGCAGATATGCCCAGATCTCCGACGGATTGCGCATTTTGATGAGGGACACCAGCTGATGCATCAGGATGAGCAGGCCCAGTCCCGCCAGGACCCACCGGACGCCGGTGGTAAAATATATTTCTATGTACTGAATGATCTCAGAACTATCCATAAAACTCCTTACTGTATATAAACTTGATAAAAGTGATAACCTCAGAGGCCCGCTCCGGCCGATCCTTGATCAAAGGCTGGCCGCCGCGCGGTTACAGAAACCGCAGCAGGACCGCGTAGAGCGGAATGGTGATGATGCAGAGCAGGGTCGTCAGCATGACGCCGGTGGACGCGAACTTCACGTCCGCTCTGTAGCGTTCGCTCAGGATGACCGTCAGCATGGCGCAGGGCATGGCCGCTTCCAGCACGATAACGGAGGCCAGAAGGGAGCCGGTGCCGATGGTGAACCTGACGATCAGCAGCGCGATCAGCGGGAAAGCGATCAGCTTCATCAGGCTGGCCAGCCAGGCGTGCCGGTTGGTGAACAGATCCCGGATGCGGACGTTGGCCAGATGGGATCCCACCACGATCATGGCCAGGGGGCTGGTGATGGCACCCACCCGTTCCATGGGTGTGGCGATGACTTCCGGCAGGGTGATGCCGCAGACGAACAGGGTCAGTCCGATCAGCACACCGATAAAGCAGGGATTGATCAGTCCCTTCAGTGTCTGCAGAAGGCCCATCTTCTCACCGGATGCGCTGCTGCGGATCAGGGTGATGCCGATGGTAAACATGAAAATATCGTAGGAAGAATCGCAGAGGGCGCCGTAAAAGACGGCCTCGGATCCCAGCAGGCCGTTCAGCACCGGCAGTCCGATGAAGCCGGTATTGCCGAACACCAGCATGAAGGCGAAGATCCCGGCCCGGTCCCGGGGCAGCTTCACGATCCTCGATACGATCTTGGATACGATCAGCGCGGCCACCACCGTTCCCAGAAAGATCAGCACAGCGGCCAGGCAGTTGTTCAGGATCTGCATGGAGAATTCCATCTGCATCGCCATGATGACCAGACAGGGATATGTCACGCAGGTGATGAGCGAGGACATCCCCGCTGTATGCGTGGTATTTAAAATGCCAAGTTTGGTGACGATATATCCCGGCAGGATGATGATGAAGGTCTTCGCCAGCGCCAGGATGATATCGAGGGTTGCCAGGTTTTGCATAGGAAGCCTCTTCTGTGTTCTGCCCGGGGCCGCGGGCTATGAGCGACCGTGAATGTTGGGCAAAACACACATACAATTATTGCACGAAATCAGGGAAAATGGTAGTATGAAAGAGGATTTTTTGCATGGAAGGGCGGATAGGAGGAATTCGCGGATGCAGCAGGCGGGCAGCCGGCCGATGCCGGTCAACAATAAGGATTATGAGCGTTCCGCGCTGCGGGTCTTTCTCGGCTACTTCCGGCCCCACTGGAAGCTGTTCGCCCTGGATCTCTTCTGCGCGCTGATCGCTTCCTGCATCGACCTGGCTTTTCCGCTGGCAGCCCGGTACGGGATGTACCATCTGCTGCCGGATCGGGTCTTCGATACATTTTTCATGATCATGGGCGTGTTCGTGGCGGCCTTCCTGATCAAGGCGGTGATGCAGTATATCATCACCTACTGGGGGCACATGTTCGGCGTCCGGGTGGAGGCGGACCTCAGGGAAGATCTTTTCGTACACATCCAGTCGCTTGATTTCGCTTTCTTTGACAGGAACCGGACGGGACAGCTGCTGTCCAGGATGACCGGAGACCTGTTCGAGATCACGGAGCTGGCCCACCACGGTCCGGAGGACCTGTTCATCGCCGGGGTGACCATCATCGGCGCCATCATCATCATGTTCACCATCCAGTGGAAGCTGGCGCTGCTGATCCTGATCATGCTGCCCCTCTTCCTCTGCATCGTGCTCCTGTGCCGCCGGAATATGATCCGGACGTCACGGCGGGTGAAGGTGAAGCTGGCGGAGATCAACAGCGAGATCGAGTCGGGGCTTTCCGGCGTGCGGACCTCCAAGGCTTTTGCCAATGAGGTGACAGACTATCGGAAGTTCGCGGTTTCCAACGATGCTTTCCGGACGGCCAAGTGCGACAACTACCGGGCCTTCGGCCAGTTCAACTCCACCCTGGAGTTTTTCATGAGCATCATGCCGGTGGCCATCATGGCCTTCGGCGGCACCCTGATCATGCGGGATCAGATGAACTACGCTGATATGATCACTTTCTACCTTTATATCAGCACCTTCATCAACCCCATCCGGAAGCTGGGCAATTTCATGGAGACCTTCATGAACGGCTGGGCCGGCCTGACCCGATTCATCGGGCTCATGCGGACAAAGCCGCAGATCGTGGATGCGCCGGATGCCCGGCCCATGAACCGGGTCTGGGGTCTGATCGATATCGAGAACGTCTGGTTCAGCTACGGCGCCCAGAAGGCGGACGAAGAGGAACCGGCGGAAGCCCGCGCGGCAAAAGCGGACGATGCGGCAGGCGCGTCCGGCCAGGAGGTGCTGCGGGGCATCGACCTCAGGATCCGTCCCGGGGAGACCCTGGCGGTGGTGGGACCCTCCGGCGGAGGCAAGACCACCCTTTGCCAGCTGATCCCCAGGTTCTATGATGTGGAAGCGGGAAGCATCCGCATCGACGGCACGGATATCCGCGATCTGAAGCTGGCGTCCTTGAGACGCAGCATCGGCATCGTGCAGCAGGATGTGTTCCTGTTCGCGGGGACCATCCGGGACAACATCCGCTACGGCAACCCGGCGGCTTCGGAAGCGGAAGTGATCGAGGCGGCCCGCAAGGCGGAGATCTATGATGACATCTGCGCCATGCCCGAGGGATTTGATTCCTATGTGGGCGAGCGCGGGGTCCTGCTGTCCGGCGGACAGAAGCAGCGGATCTCCATCGCGCGGATCTTCCTGAAGAACCCGCCCATCCTGATCCTGGACGAGGCCACATCCGCTCTGGATACGGTGACAGAATCCCGGATCCAGGGGGCATTTGACAAGCTGGCGGAGGGCAGAACCACCATCATCATAGCACATCGCTTATCGACGATACGTGATGCGGACCGGATCGTTCTCATTGACGACGGAGAGATCCGGGAACAGGGCACCCACGAAGAGCTGATGGCAGCTGACGGCCAGTACGCAGAGCTCTACCGTTTCAGCGGGCAGGTCCGATAAAATCAGAACACAATACAACTGAGCATATATAAAACACAGATACAAAACACAGATACGAAAGCATCCAATCAGAGGGAGAATCGAAGGGAGACAGGAACACAATGCTGTATGGCGAAAAAAACAAAGAAAAACTGAGAAGCATGGCTTTTGGATACGGATCTAAAGAGAAGGGCTCCGTCATTCCCAAATACCGGCTCAATGAAGAGTCCATCGACGCGGAAGCAGCGAAGGCGCTGATCGAGAACCAGCTTCTGGATGAGGGAAACTCGCGGATGAATATGGCAACCTTCTGTCAGACTTATATGGAAAAGCAGGCCATTGAGCTGATGAGTGAGACCCTGGACAAGAACGCCATCGATAAATCCGAGTACCCGCAGACAGCGGAGCTGGAGAATCGCTGTGTCAACATCCTGGCCCACCTGTGGCACGCGCCGAAGAAATCCAATTATCTGGGAACGTCCACGGTAGGTTCCAGCGAGGCCTGCATGCTGGCAGGCATGGCGATGAAGTTCCGCTGGCGCAACCAGGCGAAGGCCCTGGGCATGGATGTGCTGACGAGGAAGCCGAATCTGATCATCAGCTCGGCCTACCAGATCTGCTGGGAGAAGTTCTGCGTCTACTGGGATGTGGAGCTGCGGCCGGTGCCGGTGACCCGGGACAGTCTGACCCTGAATCTGGACAAGGCGGAGAAACTTGTCGATGAGTACACCATCGGGATCGTGGGGATCCAGGGAACCACCTACTCCGGCGAATACGATGATATCAAAGAACTGAATGACCGGATCGAGAAGTATAACCGGGCGCATCCCGACCGGCCGGAGCTGGTGATCCATATCGACGGCGCCTGCGGCGGGATGTTCACTCCCTTCGTGGAGCCGGACCTGGAATGGGACTTCCGGCTGCCCAACGTGGTGTCCATCTCCACCTCAGGACACAAATACGGCCTGACCTATCCCGGCGTGGGCTGGGTGGTCTGGCGCGACCGTGAATATCTGCCGGAGGAACTGATCTTCGAGGTCAGCTATCTGGGCGGGAACATGCCCACCATGGCCATCAATTTCTCCCGGAGCGCCAGCCAGATCGTAGGACAGTATTACAACTTCCTGCGGTTCGGACGGCAGGGCTACAGTCACATCCACTCAAAGACCCTGGAGATCGCTTCGGTCATCGGTGACCGGCTGGATCATACCGGGATGTTTGAACTCTACAATTCCGGCTCCCGTATGCCCATCATCTGCTATACCCTGAAGCACAAGGCCAAGTATAAGGACGGGACACCGGTGGTCTGGAATCTCTATGATCTGTCGGACCGCCTCAGGATGCACGGATGGCAGGTCCCGGCGTATCCTCTGCCGGACGGCGCGGAAGAGATCACGGTCCAGCGGATCGTCTGCCGGGCGGACCTGACCTTCAACCTGGCGGAGGCCTTCGTCACGGACTTCTATCAGTGCCTGGAGGATCTGAAGCATGCTCACGTCCTGTGCAACGAGGAAAAGAGAGGGTCCTACGGATTCACGCATGGCGGCCGGTTCCCGGGCCTGGTCAGGAAGATCGGCGAAGAGATCAACAAGGGCGTGGAAGAGGGGGACTTCTTTAAGGCAGAAGAGACCGTCAGGCAGAGGGTCAAGACAGCGCTGAGCTCCTCGCCCATGGCAGAGAATCCGACCACAGGACCGGAGGATGAGAAGCTGCACCGGCTGATCCTGACGGAAGAGCATCTCAGGAAATAGGCATGAAGAACAATACCCGTTGATTATCATGAGCTGAATACCAAGAGTTAAAACCAAGAGAGGGACGCTATGAAAAAATTTGTTATGGAACAGCCCTTCCTGGAGATCTTCCCGGAATCAAAGATCGGGATCCTGGTCTGCAGGGGGATCGACAACCACATCAAAGAAGAAGACAAATACGCGGATTATCTGAAGGAGTGCCAGAAGCTGGCGGCCAGACACATCGAGAATCCGGAGTTCACCCAGAACCCCATCATCCGTACATGGAGAGACGCTTTCTATAAGTTCAAGACCAAGAAGGGCGCCCGCTGCTCCATCGAGGCCCTGCTGAAGCGGGTCTCCAAGGGCAACGACATCGGGACCATCATTCCCCTGGTGGATATCTACAATGGCATTTCTCTCAAGTACGGCGTGCCCATCGGCGGCGAGAACATCGACGCCTTTGACGGGGACATCCGGCTGACCGTGGCGGAAGGCGGTGAGGAATTCGTCACCTACGGCAGCGACAAGAGCGAGCCTCCATATCCGGGTGAAGTGGTCTATAAGGACAACGCCGGCGCCATCTGCCGCTGCTTCAACTGGCGTGAATCCGTCCGCACCATGCTGACGGAGGACACCACCAATGCTTTCATGATCATCGAGACCGTGGCAGGCGAGCGCGACGACGTGATGGACCAGGCTTTGGAAGAGATGAAAGCCATGATCGAGAGCGAGCTGGGCGGCACAGTGACCAAGCATGTGGCCGACGCGGCGCATCCGGAAGTGGTCATCGAAGATTAATGGTGGAAGTATATTTATAGGAGGCAGAAATGTCAGTCAGAAGACGGCGGATCGTGGTCAAGGTGGGCACATCGACCCTGACCAATGAGCTGGGCAACAGCGATCTGCGGAACATGGAAAAGCTGGCCCGTGTCCTTTCGGACATTCACAATCTGGGCAACGAGGTGATCCTGGTATCCTCCGGGGCCATCGCCGTGGGCGCCCATAAGATGCATCTTGACAGCAAGCCGGAATCCCTGCGGATGAAGCAGGCGGCAGCCGCGGTGGGGCAGTGCGAGAACATGTTCCTCTACGATAAGTTCTTCGGGTATTACAACAAGACCGTGGCGCAGATCCTGCTGAATGCCGAAGACATCCGGCAGGAAGAGAAGAAGGAGAACCTTTCCAATACCTTCGAGGCCCTGCTGGAGCAGGGGATCATCCCCATCGTCAACGAAAACGACTCCGTCAGCTACACGGAGATCGAGTCTGAGGAAAAACTCTTCAGCGACAACGACGTGCTTTCGGCGGTGGTGGCGGTGCTGACCCGGGCAGATCTTCTGGTGATCCTGTCTGACATCGACGGCTTTTATGACAACGACCCCCGGTTCTACAAGGACGCCAGACTGATCGGCCGGATCGAGGAAATCACGGAAGAGACCTATAAGCTGGCCGGCGGCGCGGGCTCCCGGCGGGGCACCGGCGGCATGCGGACCAAACTGCAGGCTGCGGAGCTGGCTACATCCCAGGGCACATCCACCCTGGTCACCAACGGCAGCCGCCCCGAGGCCCTGTATGATATTGTAGACGGGAAGAAGATCGGCACGCTTTTCGCGGCAAAGAAATAAGAGATTTATCCAAAGGCAGGCGGGAGCATGGAACCGGCCTGCTTTTGCCATTCGACGAAAACAGCAGAGAAACAGGAGGGATAACTATGCTGACACTGGAACGGGCAAGAGAGCTGAACGATTCGATGGTGACGGAG
>CAMNJK010000040.1 GCA_946541435.1 uncultured Bacillota bacterium | reverse complement strand
CGCCGGCTTCCGCCAGCGCTGCCTCCACATATTCCACCAGATTCCGGTAGGTCTTCCTGCCGTAGATCTCCGGTTCACGGATCCCCAGCATGTTCAGATTGGGTCCGTTGATTACCAGTATTCTCATCCTCTGCTCTCCATTTATGATCTGTTTTTCGGTATCTGCTTTTGTTCCGGCATCTGCTTTTTGGACACTGCCCTTACCGGTCCTGTTGCTCTGGCAGCCCCAGCTTTTGCATGATCTGCCGCGCCTTTCCGGCAACGTCCGGGGCGTCCGCCGTCATATCGCTCCAGTCTTCGTACCGGCCTGCCCGGCGGCGGTAGATCTCCTCCACCCCGTCATTCTGTGAGATGGGACGTCCGCTGACCGGAAGTTCTGTCAATGGCCGCTGCACCCAGATGACTCTGCCGTTTTCCCGCAGCAGGGCGCGGTTTTCCTCCCGCTCTACGATCCCTCCGCCGCAGGCGATGACCAGGCTGCCCGGGCCGCCGCAGTTCTCCGATAAGCCGTTTCCTTCAGCATTTCCTTCCCGCCGGACGACCCGCCTCAGGATCTGTGTCTCGATCTCGCGGAACCGGTCCGGACCATCTTCACGGATGATCTCCTCCGGGCTCCTTCCGGTCTGCCGCCCGATCTCTTCGTCCAGATCGAGGAATCCCCTGCCCGTCTGCTCCGCCAGGAGCCGGCCGACGCTGGTTTTGCCCGCGCCCGGCATGCCGATCAGCACCAGATCCTCCAACTGCGACTGAAGACGCCGGAAGACCGCATCTGTCCTTTCCCTGACTTCCGTCATTTTTTCTTCTCCGGCGCCGGAAGCATCCAGGAAGAGCGCTGACGCCTCCGCTGCCTGGGCCACCAGCATGGACAGACCGCCAAAGGCAGGAATGCCCGCAGCTTCCGCATCCAGCATCAGTCTGGTCCGCAGCGGATTATAGATCAGATCAAAGACCGCGGCGCAGGCGGGAAATTCCCGGATATCCACCGCCGCCTCACCGCTCCTGGGATACATGCCCACCGGTGTAGTATTCACAATGATGCGGGCATCCCGATGGCGATCCAGATTCTGATAGTTGTTTTCGCCGCTTCTGGATATGACGATGACCGGATCCGCGCCCAGGTCCCGCAGCGCGCAGACCACCGTCCCCGATACGCCGCCGCTGCCCAGTACCAGCGCCTTGCTTCCGCTGACATCGATGCCGGCCTGTTCCACCATATAGCGGAATCCGGCGTAATCCGTGTTGTCTCCGAACGTGGTCTCGCCGCCATCCTTCGATGTCCTTCGAACGATGGTATTGACACTGGCGCAGTCCGCCGCCCGCTGCGACAATTCATCACAGTAGGCCATGACCTCCTTCTTATATGGAATGGTCACATTGATGCCCCGCCAGAACGGATCCGCAAAAAACGCCGCCAGCTGATCCGGCTCTCGCTCAAACAGTCCGTATTCATATCCGGCCAGCATCCGGTGGACCTGCGGGGAATGGCTGTGTCCCAGCACCCGGCCCAAAAGGCCAAAGATAGGCGCGGGATCTGCCGCAGCCTCCACCTGATCACCGTCTGTTCCGGCCTGGTCCCTGCCGGTCCCTTCCGACAGGTTCCGTTTCTTCCGGTCTTCCTGATAGTTCCTGCTCTCCGCCATGATCCCCTTCAGGATCCCTTCCAGATACGGCCCTTTCTCTTCGCTGACAAGGGCTTTCATCGCGGCGATCTTCTGCTGCTCCCGTTTTTCATCCAGCACAGGAAGACCCTGACGTTCCTTCCAGGCGCCGATCTCCGTGACCACATCGAATCGTTCTTCCATCAGCCGCATGATTTCCCGGTCGATGCGGTCGATTTCGATTCTGTACCGGGCCAGATCCTGCTGGCCTGCCCCCTGCGGTTCCCGCAGATCCGCCCCCTTCTTTTCACATGCTCCTGCGCTCTGATCCTCACAGGCTTTGGTCCTCTCTTCTCTGTCCTCTTCCTGCTCCAGCAGCAGATCTGCCACTGCCACAGCCGCCGCTGCTTCGATGCAGGGCACTGCCCGGGGCACGATGCAGGGATCATGGCGGCCCCGGATCTGCAGGACAGTCTCGGTCAGGGTATTCAGATCCACGCTTTTCTGCTCTTTGGCAATGGAAGGCGTGGGTTTCATGGCGGTACGGAAGATCACCGGCATACCGGATGACAGGCCGCCCAGGATCCCGCCGTGATGATTGGTAGATGTAACCACCCGGCCGTCCTCCATGCGATAGGGATCGTTGTTTTCTGATCCCAGCATTCCCGCCGCCTGAAAACCTGCGCCGAATTCCACCCCCTTGACTGCAGGCACCGCGAACAGAACCTGGCAGAGGCGGCTTTCGATGCTGCCGAACAGGGGGCTCCCCATACCTGCCGGAAGCCCGGTGATCATGCATTCGATGACCCCGCCGATGGAGTCGCCGTCCCCTTTCACGCCGGCGATCAGGGATTTCATCGCCTCCCCCCGGTCTTTTCGGATCACAGGGAAGTCTCTGTCCACCGCGGCAAAGGGATCGGCCCCGCCGTCCGCGTCTTTTCCCAGAGGATCGAATGGCGCATCCTGCACGGCGCCGATGGACCTGATGTGGGCGCCGATCCGGATGTCCTTCTCCTCCAGCCACTGCAGGAAGATCCCGCCGGCGATGCAGAGGGCCGCCGTCAGCCGGGCCGAGAACTGTCCGCCGCCGGATTCGATCCTGCCGTACTTCACCCAGGCAGGATAGTCCGCATGGGCAGGTCTGGGGATCACCGCCGTGTTCTGATAGTCCCCGGGCCGGGTATTGGTATTCATGATCTCCGCTGTCAGCGTCTGTCCTGTGGTGACCAGACGTTTGCCCGAGCCTTCTGCCACGCCGGTCCGGAACACCGGTCGGTCCGCTTCCTTCCGCGCCGTAGACCAGGCGTTGCGCCCCGGCGCGCGCCGGTCCAGAAAGTCCTGCAGCCGGTCCGGGTCAAAGCTGATGCCCGCCGGCAGGCCGCTGATGCGCACGCCAATACAGGGACCATGCGAAGTCCCGTATAGTTCCAGGTTGATATGTTCTCCAAACGAAACAGTCATGTTCAGCCTCATTCCTCGGACAGCTCGCGGACCTCGCCGCCCAGTTTCCGGTAATCTTCAAAAAAACCCGGGTAGGATTTGTTCACCGCTTCCGCGCCCCGGATGATGATGTCTTGCTCTGCGATGCAGGCCGCGGCCGCAGCCATCATCACGATCCTGTGGTCACCGAAGGAATCCGCCTCACCGCCGGACAGGGTCTTCGTCCCGCGGATCATCAGCCCCGCCGGTTCCTCTGTGATATCAGCGCCCAGTCCCGACAGGATCTCGGTCACAGCGCGAAGCCGGTCGCTCTCCTTGAACCGGAGCCGCTCTGCGCCCACGATATGGGTCACCGCCCCGGCAGGTCTACCGCAGGCATATGCGGAAATGGCCGGCACCAGATCCGGAATGTCGGACACGTCGATCTCGACCCGGCGGCCCTGTCCGTCCGCGGCGCTGTTCCGATCCGCCTGCTCCATCCGACGGATCAGCTCCACGATGGCCCGGTCGCCCTGCCTTGACGCCGGATCCAGTCCTGTGCAGGTGATCTCACCGGCTCCCATTCTCCGGTTCATTGCGTCCATCACGATCCAGAAGGCGCCGTTGGACCAGTCGCCTTCGATCCTGTCCAGTTCCTCCGCCGGCAGCATATACTTCTGGCCGCCCCGGATCTCGAAGACCGTACCCGGTCCTTCTGTTTCAGCGCCATCCGCCTCTGCCGCCAGTTTCTGTCCCTGCCCGAAGGTCTTCTCACACACCTGAATGCCAGCCTTTGCAAGCACATCCAGGGTCAGATCGATATAGGGCCGGGACTGCAGGGTGCCCTCCACCAGGATCCGGCTGTCCCCCTCCAGAAGTGGCAGGGCAAACAGGAGTCCCGTCACATACTGAGAAGAAACATTGCCGGGCAGCCGATAGGTCCCGGGCTTAAGTTTACCGCGGATCATCTTGGGCGTGCGCCCGGTGACGGTGCAGCCGTGCTCCGCCAGGGCCTCCAGAAAAGGCTCCATGGGCCGGTCCGGCAGCCGCCCTTCGCAGTGCAGGTCGGCATCCACCCCCAGGGCGCCCGCCACGGGCAGGAGAAACCGCAGGGTAGATCCGCTCTCACCACAGCAAAGGCTGGCGGGAGCATGGCCCCGGTCCCGGGAGAAAAGGGCTTCCAGACATTCTTTTGTGGCTGTGATATCCAATGACAGCCCTTCCAGGTTTTGCGTGAGCGGCAGTCCGGAGAGAGCCGCCGCGATCATGATCCGGTGGGCCGCCGACTTTGACGGGATGGCCGGGATCGTTCCCCCTGCGGGGGCTTTTGTGATGCGAATATCCATATCATCCTTATCCTTCCCTGAGAACCTAACCGTCGATTTCCTTCTTGCGCCGGGCGCCGTCTGCCAGCAGGGTCTCCAGACCCTCCCGGTCTTTCCGTTCCAGGGCGTCCCGGTACTCCTGCAGATGTCCGATGAGATGATCCAGTTCTGCCATCAGATTCTCCCGGTTGTCCAGGAAGAGCTCGCTCCACATCTTCTCGTTGAGCCATGCCACTCTGGTCAGATCCCGGTAGCTGCCGGCGCTGAAACCCTCATGCCCTTCGGCTGTGGGGCTCTTGACGTAAGCGTTGGACACCACGTGGGCCAGCTGGGATGTAAAGGCGATCAGCTTATCGTGCTCCCCTGCGGTGGTCACGCTGATGGATCCGAACTTGGCCGGCTCCAGCAGGTCTTTGATATTGGCCAGGAGCGCGATGTCATCGTAGGCTTCCGGCACGATCACCATGGGTGCTCCCCGGAACAGCTTCTCCGTGGCATACTTGTACCCCGAGTAATGACGGCCGGCCATGGGATGACCGCCCGCGTAGGTGAATCCATGCTCCCGGGCGATCTCAAAGCAGGGACCGCAGACATTTTCCTTCACGCCGCAGCAATCCAGCACCACCGCATCCTTTCGGATCCGATCCGCGTGCTCCCTGAGCCATGAGACAGCGGCCTCGGGATAGACCGCCAGCAGGATCAGGTCGCACTGATCCACGTTGTCCTCTGTCAGGATCCCGTCGATATCCTCCGCCAGCAGGGCAAACTGGTTGATTTTCTCGTCCTTGTCGTATCCCAGGATCCGCCAGTCCTCCGCCTGCTCATAAGACTTGACAAAGGAACCGCCGATGAGACCCAGTCCCACGACGCCCAGTGTCTTTTTGCCCTGTCCGCTTCTGTTATTCTCTTCCCTGATCTTCTCTTCCATTTACTGATTCAGCTCCTTCTCCCCTTTTTCAGGATGCGACCACGTCACGGATCTTCCTGACCTTCTGCGCTACTTTTTCGAACTGCTCCGGGGTCAGGGACTGGGCTCCGTCGCACAGCGCGTTCTGCGGATCATTGTGCACCTCGATCATGAGTCCATCCGCCCCTGCTGCCACGGCCGCCAGCGCCATGGGTTCCACCAGGGAAGCCTTGCCGGTGGCGTGGCTGGGATCGATGACGATGGGCAGGTGGGTGTTTTCCCGCAGTGCCGGGATCGCCGACAGATCCAGGGTGTTTCTGGTGTATGTCTCAAAGGTCCGGATGCCCCGTTCACAGAGGATGACCTTCTCGTTGCCCTCGGCCATGATGTACTCGGCGCTCATCAGGAGCTCCTTCAGTGTATTCGCCAGGCCCCGCTTCAGCAGGATCACCTTGTCGGTCTTGCCCACAGCCTTCAGGAGCTCGAAATTCTGCATGTTCCGGGCCCCGATCTGGATCACATCCACGTTCTCAAACAAAGGCAGGTGTTCCGCGTTCATGATTTCCGTGACGATGGGCATCCCCGTTGCCTGCTTGGCTTCCAGCAGGAGTTCCAGGCCTTCCGCCCGCATGCCCTGGAAGTCATAGGGAGAGGTCCGGGGCTTGAATGCGCCGCCCCGCAGCAGGGTCGCGCCGGATTCCCTGACACTTTTTGCAATGCCCAGGATCTGTTCCTCCGATTCCACGGAGCACGGCCCCGCGATCATGGCAAAGTTGCCGCCGCCGATCTTCACATCACCGATGGAGATCACGGTGTCCTCCGGATGGAACTTGCGGTTTGCCGCCTTGTACTTCTCTGTCACCCGGGTCACCCGTTCCACGATGTCCAGGGCAGCGACCAGATCCTCATCGATCCGGGACGTGTCGCCCACCAGTCCCAGAACGGTCTGGAATTCGCCTTTTGATATATGTACTCTCAGGCCCTGTGATTCAAACCAGCGGATCAGATTGTCCCTCTGCTGATCCGTCGCGTTGCCTTTTAATACCGTTATCATGATGATCCTCCTGTATTACGATCTTCCTTTTTATTATGATTCAGTTAAGGTTCTTCTGTTTCTCAACCCTGTATCTGATTGTATCACTAGATCTTCTCACTGTAACTGCCCAAATACTCCATCATCTCGCATTGCTCATCCAGGTCACACATCACATCGATGAATTTCTGGTGGTATACCGAAGCTTCAAAGTCGAAATAGAACATGAACTGGAACTCTGTGTCCGGAATCGGTCTGGATTCCAGTTTGATCAGATTATATCCGATATCGTTAAATTTTTTCAACACCTCGTACAGACTTCCCGGTTTGTTGGCCAGGATCGCCATGAAGCTGGTCTTGTCCGCCCCTGCAAAAATCGTGGGTTTTTTCGCGATGCAGATGAATCTGGTGTAATTGTGGTCACTGTCCTGCACATCCTTGACCAGCGCCCGCAGATCATAGAGGGCCGCGCAGGAGGGAGAGCAGATGGCCGCCCTGTCGTTTGTCGTGGATTCCGCTACCCGCTTTGCCGCGTCCGCGGTATTGGCGCACATGATCAGCTTCGCATTCGGGAAACGGGACCGCAGGGTCTTCTCGCACTGATCGAATGCCTGCTGGTGCGAGCAGATCTCCCGGATATCTTCCTCCTTCGTTCCGGGCTTCACCATGAGATTGTGATCGATCTTCAGCCGGATGCTCCTGACGATGTAGAATTTATGATCGCACATGAGATCATAAGTCTTGTTCACCGATCCCACCGTGCTGTTTTCGATGGGCAGGATCCCATACTCGCAGAGGCCGTTTTCGATAGCGGAGAAAATATTATCAAAGCTTCTGAAGAACATGATTCCCGGATACTGGAACAGCTTCCTGGCAGCCGCCTCCGAATACGCCCCCTCCACGCCCTGGCAGGCAACGGTGGCATATTCCGGAAAGCTTTTTTCCGTGTTTCCGATGGCTTCCTCCAGGATCTGACGCAGGTCTTCCGACGCGACCCCTGTCATCTCCTGATCCATTGCCATCCTCTGCTTATAGAGTTCCCGGATCTGACGATCGATCTCATTTCTCTTCTCTAATAAGTTCTCCATGTTTTTCCTCCGATTTGATTGCAGGCATCGCTGCGGCGTAAAAAAAGACGGTGCTTGCTGTACAAACACCGTCCGGTTTACAAGTTTCTCAGGCAGATCATCAGACAGGTTTGTAACAGCACAAGGAGCCAGCGCTAAAATAATAGCCCTGGAACGTAAAGCCGAAATATGCAGCTGTCCTTGTGATCATGTTCATCTGATGTTCTCCTGATTCTTTATTGTGTATAATCTACACCCCTTCACAATGAATGTCAATTATTTTTGTTGATATACCACAAATACTTTCTCGATATATCACAAATACGCTGTTCGTATCTTTCTTCTGTTCACTCGAAACGCCCTTTTATTCGATCACCACGCCGTCGGCATCGACCCTGAGTCCCTCCGGCATCCCTGCCGCGTCCGGATCCTGCCCATTGCCTCTGCGGGCCTTCTCCCGCTCCGCCTTCAGATTATCGCGCAGGCGCTGGTCCACCATGGCCATGACCTCCGGATTGGACTCCAGATATTCCTTGACGTTCTCGCGTCCCTGTCCGATCCGCTCGCCATCCAGGCTGTACCAGGAACCGGCCTTCTCAATGATCTTGCCGTCTACCGCGCAGTCCAGCAGATCTCCGGATCTGGAGATCCCCTTGCCGTACATGATATCGAACTCCGCCTGCTTGAAGGGCGGCGCCACCTTGTTCTTGACGATCTTCGCCCTGGTTCTGTTGCCCAGCACCTGATCTCCGGACTTGATGGTCTCCACCCGCCGGACATCGATCCTCATGGAGGAGAAGAACTTCAGCGCCCGTCCGCCTGTGGTGGTCTCCGGGTTGCCGAACATGACTCCGATCTTCTCACGCAGCTGGTTGATGAAGATGATCGTGGTATCGGTCTTGTTGATCACGCCCGCCAGTTTACGCAGGGCCTGGGACATAAGTCTTGCCTGCAGTCCCACCGCTGCGTCTCCCATGGCGCCGTCGATCTCATGCTTGGGTACCAGAGCGGCAACAGAGTCGACAACGATCACATCCAGCGCCCCGCTTCGAACCAGCATCTCTGCGATCTCCAGGGCCTGCTCACCGTAATCCGGCTGAGACACCAGCAGCTCGTCCACGTCCACGCCAAGGTTCCTGGCATATTCGGGATCCAGGGCATGCTCGGCATCGATAAAGGCAGCCTTGCCGCCATTCTTCTGCGCCTCCGCGATGATGTGCAGTGTCAGTGTGGTCTTACCAGAGGATTCCGGTCCGTAGATCTCCACGATCCTTCCCCGGGGCACTCCGCCGATTCCCGTGGCCAGATCCAGGCTCATGGATCCGGTGGAAATGGCATCGATATTCAGCTTGGCGCCTTCATCGCCCAGCTTCATTACCGCGCCCTTGCCAAAGGTCTTCTGGATCTGCGCCATCGCGCTCTCCAGCGCCCGGTCTCTCTCTTCTCTGCCTACGACAGGGCCCCCTGCCATCTTGTCATTTCTGCTTGCCATCGTTCATTTCCTCCATATAAAAGAACATCTGTTCTTGACTCATCATAAGCTATTTTCTCTGGCTTGTCAACATCAAAATACGATTTTGACCTGCTTTTATTCTACAGGCTCAGCCATTCACCGTCAACATGAAATTTACATTATTTTCCATTCCATATTTCTCTGTTTCTTCACATTCCACTGCTATACTGTCTGTACTTTCCCGGAGGATCTGACAGACACGGAGGCAATTACCATGGAAAATTTCCTGTATACCATCGTCGCGTTCATCGCGCGTATCCATACCTATATACTGACACTGAACGACCAGAGCGAGAACAGCCTTACCGACAAGGAACTCCATTTCATCACCATCGGTGTTCTGGGCATCGCCCTCATTCTGGTTCTCCACCCCCTCTTTCTCTGGCTTGCAAAGACTGGCCATACCATGATCGTATCCTTCCTGTATGTCCTGACGGTGATCCTGGTGATCACCTTCTCCATCGAGATCGGTCAGGGCTTCACCGGAACGGGCATCATGGAATTCGATGACGTGATCTACGGGGTGGGCGGTTTCCTCGTCTTCTTCCTGGTCTTCCTTGCCATTCGGGGCATCATCCATCTGATCCTCCGTCTGGTCCGGGGCGGGAAGAAGGATGACCGCAGTTCAGACTATTTCTGATCCTATGCAACGCGTGACCGGGAAGATCGACCCGAAAGGACATTTCAATATCCCGGCGGCTTTTGGCGGGGCAAATATTGAATTTTCCTTTATGCAAAGGCTGACATGAAAAACGAGAAGTAGTGATTTCACCATTTGAAAGTGCCCTTGATCACTGGTTTTCCTTGCTGCAAAGGCAGGTCAGTCCCTACAAGTAGTGATTTCGATACGCTTTATGAGGCAAAATCTCCAATCATACGCCCCTCAGGCCATGATCAATCGCTGTTTTCACTGCTCAGCGAAGGAATATTAGTGATATTGCCTCCTTTGAAGGGCAGTAATCATCAATGTTCGTTTTCATATAACTCCGCCAAAGATACTGACCGCGGAAGGAAACTTCATGATTTTTAGCATCGAAATCCTCCGAAATATTGAAAGTTCCTTCGGCAGGCAAACGTTGGCAAAGCTGACAACATAATCTTTCAATAGAAAAACGGTCGCCCCACTTATCGGGAAGACCGTTTTGATTTGCGTTTATATAGAGTTCGGTTCGGCCAATTTTTGTATCTTGAAAAATACGATACGGTTACAACTGCATTTAAGGCAGCTG
>CAMNJK010000039.1 GCA_946541435.1 uncultured Bacillota bacterium | reverse complement strand
GCATCCCCAGCCTTTGCATTGGCCTCCGCATCCGCCGGCGCGGTGTCAAACAGCTGCATGGTGCAGCCCACGCATTCGTACCCGGCGTCCTGCATCAGCCTGGCGGCAACAGAGGAATCCACTCCCCCGCTCATGGCGATCAGCGCTCTCATGCTTCTTCCTCCTTTTGGAGCCGTTTCACCCGCTCCCGGGTAAATACGGAGATGTCCTTCCACAGCCTGTGCAGCTGTTTTTTATGGGCGCACAGTTTTTCTGTGCAGTTCTCACATTTCAGGTACAGATTGGTCTCTTCCGAAAAACGCTCCGGGTGGCGGTAGAAGGTGATCTCCCAGCGGAAGAGCAGGGCCAGCGACATGAAGAGCAGGCTCCAGGTGTAGATCGAACGGACGAAAAACAGGGGCGTGAACATCATGGCGTAGTCCCAGTTGTAGATCCGGCAGGATCCGCAGCACTTGTTTTTGAGGATCCAGGACTGGAAAGGACAGAAGAACAGGATGCAGATCATGTCACAGACCGCGAAGGCGCAGCTCAGGATGATCATGATGCCGTCATCCAGAATCCCCGCCAGATAGAACGCGCCGAAGATGGCGTTGAAGCTGACCCACAGAAGGGCGCTCAGCATCGTACCGTTGTTGTCCGGGATCTTGATGTCGGTTTTCCCGGATTTGATGTAATTGCGGAGGAACTGCTTCTGGGAACCGGGGCTTTCCAGTTTCGAGGGGAAGAACCGCAGGAGCATCTCCACCATATAGACGATCCAGACCAGGTCCAGAACCAGGGTCCGGGCCGTGTGGGAATGGATCAGGTCCGCCAGAAACTCCACGGGCAGATCCATCCTGCTGATGATGTTCACCCGCCAGTCGATGTAGACGATCGCGCACACGATAAAAAGGATCGACCGGTAGCAAAGCCGGACAATATGCCATACGCTGACGGATGTCAGCTTGCTTTTTTTCTTCTGGCCCATACGCATCTCTTCTCTGCCTTTCACCGGTCCGGAGAGGGATCCCCGCCGCCCCTTCTCCGCTTTGCCGGATGCAGATTCATTGTATCATAAATATGACATCCGGATGCAAAAATAGCGCAACCCAATCGACAATAATTGCGGGCGGGTGTAGGATAGAGGCGGAGGAGAACAACATGTCCAGCCAATCAGAAGAAAAAAGCAAAGGCAGGCCGGAAGGCTGCGGGGACGCACGGCAGACCGCCGGCGCAGACAGCGCCCTGCCCCGCCTCACCACGCTGCTGAAATACGGCATGTCCGCGGGGATCTCCTTTGTGGTGGACTACGGACTCTTCATTCTCCTGCTGCACGCGGGGCTCAGCATCATGCTCTCCACCTACATTGCCAGAGCATGTTCCTGCATTGTCAATTTCCTGCTCAACCGGAACGGCGTCTTCCGCAGCTCCGGGAACTATCTGCGCCAGCTGATCCAGTATCTGCTGCTGGTCATTGCCGCCGCCACCGTTTCCGGCCTTGCTGTCACCTTTCTGACGGCGCGTTTCCCGGTGCCCGCCCCCGCGGCCAAGTTCTGCGTGGAGGTCATCCTGTTCTTTATCAATTACCTGGTCCAGAAGAAGCTCATCTTCCGCGCATAAGGCGGCCATATGTCAGGCCTGCGGCTGCAAGGCGTCACCCGGCATCACCGCTGCGGTTATTTCTGTGCTATAATATCTTCTGTACGTTACATCCGGGCAGTCCGCCGGAAGGACTGCGCAGAAATCAATAAACACAAGGAGCATATCATGGCAAGAGACAAGACCCTTTGGGAGCTTTATACAGACGAACAGCTGCAGGAAATGGAACAGGTCGGCGCCCGTTACCGCCAGTGCCTGGACCAGGGCAAAACAGAACGGGAATGTGTGCGGCTTTCGGTGGAGATGGCCAGGGCCGCGGGCTACCGGTCCCTGAAGGAATGCGTGAAGGAAGGCGTTTCGCTCAAGACCGGCGACAAGGTCTACGCGGACTACAACGGCAAGTGCCTGGTCCTGTATCACATCGGCCAGGAGCCCATCGAAAACGGCATGAACATTCTGGGCGCCCACATCGACTCCCCCCGCATCGACGTGAAGCAGAACCCTCTGTATGAGAATACGGGATACGCTTATCTGGACACCCACTATTACGGGGGCATCAAGAAATACCAGTGGGTCACCATTCCCCTGGCCATCCACGGCGTGGTCATCAAAAAAGACGGCACCAAGGTTGATATCGTCATCGGAGAGAACGAGGACGAGCCTGTTTTCGCCATCACGGACCTGCTGATCCACCTGGCCGGCAAGCAGATGACAAAGACCGGCAGCACTGTCATCGAAGGCGAAGGCCTGGATCTGCTGGTGGGTTCCATCCCGCAGAAGAAGGATGACGACGAAAAATCCGATGCCGACGGGAATGCGGACGCCGAGGACAAGAAGCTGACCGACGAAGAGAAAAAGCTGGCCAAGACCCCGGTCAAGGCCAACATCCTCCGCCTGCTGAAGGAAACTTATGATATCGAAGAAGAAGATTTCCTTTCCGCGGAACTGGAGATCGTCCCCGCGGGCAAGGCCAGGGAGCTGGGCTTCGACCGCAGCATGATCCTTTCCTACGGACAGGACGACCGCATCTGCGCCTTCACCTCGCTGATGGCCATGCTGGACATCAACACACCGAAGCGGACCGCCTGCTGCCTCCTGGTGGACAAGGAAGAAGTGGGCAGCCAGGGAGCCAGCGGCATGCAGTCCAGATTCTTTGAGAACATGACGGCAGAGCTTCTGGCGCTGATGGGATATCCTTCCGCCCTTTCCCTCCGCCGGACCCTGCAGAATTCCTCCATGCTCTCCTCAGACGTCAGCGCGGGTCTGGATCCCATGTACGCCGATGTTTTCGAGCCGAAGAATGCCGCCTACCTGAACAAGGGCGTGGTCTTCAACAAGTTCACCGGCGCCCGGGGCAAGAGCGGTTCCAATGACGCCAATCCGGAATTCATGGCGGCCATCCGCCGGATCCTGGACGAAAACCAGGTGCAGTTCCAGACGGCGGAACTGGGCAAGGTGGACGTGGGCGGCGGCGGCACCATCGCCTACATCATGGCCAACTACGGCATGGAGGTCATCGACTGCGGCCTGGCGGTCCTGTGCATGCACGCGCCCATGGAGGTCTCCAGCAAGGCCGATGTCTATGAGGGCGTCCGCGCCTACAAGGTGTTCCTGGAGAACATGACGAATATCTACGGGCTATAAGCTCCGCCAGGCGGGCAGTCCCGCCAGAAAACGATCCATGACCTGGGTGGCCCGGTCCGCGGCCATCTCCAGGGACATGGTATAATCCCTGTGCGCATCTTCGTCTCCATTGTCGGAGATGGCGCGCAGGATACAGAAATCTGTCCCATTCACGCAGCAGACCTGTCCGATGCTGCCTCCCTCCATTTCACAGGAGATGGCATTGAAGGTGTCCGCTACGTGTTTTTTTCGCCCTGAATCGGTCATGAAGACATCGCCCGTGGCAATGACCCCGGTCCTGTAATGATAGCCCAGTTTCTCGGCGCAGTTCTCCATCCGCCGCACCACTTCGCTGTTGCATGGCAGGTAGACCTCATCGAGCCCAGGAAGGAAGCCCTGGGGAAATCCGATGGGGGAAGCATCCATGTCATGCTGGACCACCCGGTCCGCGATGGCGATGTCGCCGATGTTCAGATCCGGCGTCAGGGATCCCGCCACACCGACATTGATGATCAGGTCCGGATGAAACTCCAGGATCATGGTCTGGGCGCAGATGGCCGCATGGATCTTGCCGATGCCGCAGGTCGCCGCCACCACACCGACGCCGTGAATGATCCCCTGTACAAACTGGATCCCGCTGATCTCCGTGATCTTTGGCTGATGCACCATGGCCTTGATGGCCTCCATCTCCGGCGCCATGGCCCCGATGATCCCCACCGTTCTGATCTCTTCACTTCTGATTTCTGTTCTGTTCATAACTGGCCCCCGCTCTCTTTGATCTCTGTTTATTTCCATCATTCTATTATTCTGTGGAAAAAAAGTCAATTTGCTGTATACTGGACATAGATTTCAACAGAATTCAACAGAATCCAAGAGAAAGGATTTCCCTTATGAACAATACTTATGAATCCCTGTACATCGCCGTGGATATCGGCGGGACCACCATCAAGATCGGTGTATGCGCTCCCGGGCCGGCTTCTTCGGACGGCACTTCTTCGGACCGCTTCTGGTGCGGCGGCCTGGCTCCCGGCAGCCTCTCCGCCGAATGGCTCTGCCGGTCTGTGATCCCGACGGATACCGCAGACCACGGGAAGAACATCCTGCCGGACACCGGGGCCGAGATCCTCCGGCTGATCGGTGAGGCGGGGCTCTCAGCAGATCAGATCGCCGGCATCGGCATCGGCGTTCCGGGACCCGTTGTCACAAAGGCTGGCAAACAGGTGGTCAACGGCTGTGTCAACCTGGACTGGGAAGGTCTGGTGGATGTGATCGGTGAGATGCGGTCCATGACCGGCATCGAGGACATCTGCATCCTCAACGATGCCAACGCGGCTGCGCTGGGTGAGTACTACTTCGGTCCGGTATCGGAATCTGACGCTTCCTTCTCCGAAGAGAGCTCCGGCAGCGCCGTCATGGTGGCGCTGGGCACCGGCATCGGCTGCGGGATCATCCAAAGCGGCAGGATCGTGGAGGGCGCCTTCGGCGCCGCAGGCGAGATCGGGCACATGCCCGTGGATCCCACCCACCCCTTCCTGCAGGAACTGCGGCAGGCGGATCCCGGCATCCCGGGACGCAGCGATCTGGAGCATTTCGTCTCCGCCATCAGCATCGGCCGTCTGGCGAAAAAGGCCGTGGAGGTCTTCCCGGATGACACCATCCTGCGCTCCGGACCTCCGGTCACCACCAAGGTCCTCTTCGATGCAGCAAAAAAGGGCGATGCCTTCGCCCTTCGCATCACAGATTTCTTTTTCGACGTTCTGGCCCAGGGACTGGCCGCCGTCACCTCCGTCATCGATCCCGACCTCTATATCATCGGCGGCGGGCTCTCCGGTGCCGGGGACTTCCTGCTGGACGGACTCAGTTCCGCCTACCGGGACCTGGTGTTCCCCCCTTCGGCGGGGACAGAATTCCGGCTGGCCCAGCTGGGCAATGACGCAGGACTTCTGGGCAGCATCGTCCCCCTTCTGGATCATTGATCGCCTGATCAAACAGGCTGCTGAAAAGCGGGCAAAAAACAGGCTCCTGAAAAAAACCATAAAAAACAGGCCCTACGGATCTTGTGCATGATCCATGGGGCCTGCTTTTGCATCGTCACGTTTACCAGGAGCCTCCCCCGCCGCCGCCGAAGCCGCCGCCGGAGAAACCGCCGCCGCCAAAACCGCCGCCGCCGCTGGTGGCGGAATCCACCGCGTCCGACAGCATGCCGGCGCCGACAGCCTTGTAGTGGTCTGCCACACAGCCGGAAATGCTGTGCCCGCTGTAGTAGTACATGTTATGTACGAAGAGCGGGTTCCAGCTGCCGCCGGAAGAATGGTACCAGCTGGGCTGCGGTATCCTGAAGTCCGCGAATTTCTCCGCCCATTTTGTGGACATGCCGAATACGCAGGCATAGGGCATGATGTTGAAGAAATAATCCGGATTCTCATCGGACAGCATTTTCAGCCGGTCGTATTCCGCCGTACGGATAAAATCCCGGAAGCCCAGCACCTTTCCGTAGAGCTCGTTGTTCATCCGGCGCCGGACAAACAGGGTCGCGATGCCCGCTGCCAGAGCTGCAAAGGCGAATGCCGCCGCCAGCATGGGATAATCCTGGCCGATCAGATAGGCTTCTGCCGCCACCGCAGCCAGGAAAAGGGCCATCCCGACACCGATCCGCACGGGTTTTTTCTTTGTCCGGAAGGCGTCCGTTCTCGCCACCAGCCGCAGCATGACCACGAACATGATGAGCGACAGTATGACGCCCGAAAGAAGCGGGATCCCGCTGCCGAAGGACATCCAGTTGTCCGCCACCGCCGCGATCAGCGGGATCAGCAGGCAGAAGGCCAGGCCCAGGGTACGTCCGCTGCGGGAAGCCTTGCTGAAGGTCTGCTTCCGCTGCTCCACCGAGGTCTTCACCTCCGCCCCGATGCCGGCCGCAGCATCTCCGAATCCACTGGACAGATGCTGCAGGTCCGCCCTGTCTCCGTGTTTGAACAGGGCCCGGTAGATGCTGCGGGTATGCTTCCGCTCTCCCTGGGGCAGTGGGCTCTTCTTCACCAGGGTATAGGATTTCTTCCCGTTTTCATGGATGCTCAGGACCCCCTTGTCGGCCAGATACATGAACAGGGCAGAGATTTCCTTTGCCTCCACCTTATCGTTGGCCACATATGCCATCTCCAGGGGATCCAGGTTTTCCGGCGGGTAGAATTCCACCGTACGGATGATGGGATTGTCCCGTCCGATGGTCCCCCAGAGCACCAGCATCAGCGCGCCCAGGACGGCCAGCAGCAGACAGACGGTGCTCTGTTTGTCATCCCTGCTGTAGGGATTGACCCAGTAGCCTTCCGGAAGATCCGCGCTGATGGTCAGACCGACGCCCTTGGGGATCGGCTCTTTCGACACCGCCGTATAGACCGTGCCGGTGTTGTTCACATCAAAGTAGCCCTTCATGTTTTCACTGCCATAGGCTCCCACGTACGTGGTGATGTCA
Organism: uncultured Bacillota bacterium; assembly: GCA_946541435.1. GTDB lineage: Bacteria > Bacillota > Clostridia > Peptostreptococcales > Anaerovoracaceae > Lentihominibacter. The sequence goes on along the minus strand of CAMNJK010000039.1, from coordinate 3,497 downwards.
CCGACCTCCTTGGGGAACGAGATCCTAAGACTGGCAGATTCGATGGGGGTGGGCCATCCGGTGGGCAGCAGATCCAGCGACAGCATATCCTTGGTGCTGTCATCGTCCCGGTAACCTATGATGTCATAGGTCAGCCGATAGGTCTGGGGTCCGTACACGGTGTACTCCGGATCACCGATCTGGACGACTTCATTGCCGTCCTCTGTATAGACCTGATAGTTGTATCCCTCCACATGGATGTTCATCACGCCATAGTATTTCCCGCCATTGGGAATGTACCGGTAGACCCCGTGCCGGTATTCATTGAAATCCACCTGGATCTCTTCGCTGACATGGAATACATGGTTGGCGGTGGTCTCCACATTCACGTCATAGGACGGCGTCGTAAACCCGCCGCTGTCCGCGCTGACGTCCGCGGGCATGGCAAAGAACACCAGGGCTGCCGCCAGCACCAGCGTCAGCATCAGCCCCCGCATCCATGCAAAGGCTGGCTTCAGGTCCATGTGAAAACCGGGCAGTCTTCCCCGAAGACCGCCCGGATATGTGCGCTGATCAAAATTCAACCTTGACATTCTCTCTTTCCTCTTCACGGGAAACTTCAAACATGGTACGCGGTTCGAAGTGGAAGACCCCTGCAATGAAACTGGAGGGGAACATCTGGCACTTGTTGTTGTATGCCTTGACGCTGCCATTGTAGTATTTTCTGGAGTTGGCAATGTCCTCTTCCACAGCTTTCAGCTGCTGCTGCAGATCCAGGAAGCCTGCGTTCGCCTTCAGATCCGGATAGGCCTCTGCCACAGCGAACAGGGATTTCAGGGTTCCGGACAGGGCATTCTCTGCTTCCAGACGTTCTGCCTGGGTCCCTGCCGACTGGACCTGGCTGCGGGCAGCGATGACCGCCTGAAGTGTTTCCTTCTCGTGGGCCGCGTATCCTTTGACGGCCTCGACCAGATTCGGAATCAGATCATATCTCTTCTTGAGATAGACATCCATGGTGGAGAAAGCCTCTTCAACGGTGTTCCTGCTTCTCACCAGTCCATTGTAGCCGGAAATCAGCCAGATGATGATCAGTACGATAATGATAATCAGAACCAGTAATATCTTTCCCATTTTTATACTCCTCTCTGTCTGATCGACGAAGATTGGTTGACGCTATATCTGATGAAGCTCCGGGTCACCTGACGGTGAAGGTGGCCATTTCTTCGGACAGGCTGTCGATCCGGACGCCGGTCACCTTGTCCGCGAAATCCACACTGATGGCCGCTTCATTTTCACCGTATTCGCAGTCGGACACGTCCACGCTGGCTGTGACCCTGCTCTTCTTGGCTTCATTCACATCGGAACGGGCGCCGCGGATGGTGATGTCGATGGATTCCGGATGGTCCAGCGTGGCGGTCATCCCCAGATCCTCCAGCACATCCTCATTGACCTTTTCAACGGGCACATTATGGATGGTGGCGGTGACCATGGGGTCCACCGTACCCATCACATAGATCCACAGGGCGATGGCGACCAGCAGGGAAAGGATCGCCTGGACGGTCTTATTCTTCAGCATCCGGGCCCTCCTGTTCTGCCGCGTCATCGCCGGCCGTTCCTTCTTCAGCTTCTTTTGCCTTCCGCCGGATCTCGTCCGCGGGAAGTTCCTGGGTGGCTTCATTCATCTCCCGGGTGGCGGCAGCCTTCTTTTTTGCTTCCAGAGGGTCTTGTCCACGCTGGAACAGTCCCTTCACCCGGGTGACCTTTTCCATGGTACCGGAGAGATCGAATCCCTGCAGGTAGAATTCCAGCAGCTGCTTCTCCACGGTCTTCTTGTCCAGGAAGCGGTCCATCTGACCGTCTCTGGCCATGGAGATGATGCCCGTCTCTTCGGAAACGATCAGCACCAGCGCATCGCTGTGCTCGGTGATCCCCAGGCCGGCCCGGTGACGGGTGCCCAGGTTCTTGCCGATGGTCTGGCTGCCGGTGAGGGGCAGTACACAGCCGGCGGCGTGGATCTTGCCTTCCCGGATGATGGCCGCGCCGTCATGAAGAGGGGAACCTTCATAGAAAATATTCCCCAGCAGCTGTTCTGAGATGGTGGCATCCAGCACCGTTCCGGTCTCCACGATATCCTCCAGCAGGGTCTGTCCTTCGATGACGATCAGGGCGCCCACATGGTTGGCCGAGAAGTCGTCGATGGCACGGACGATCTGGTTGACATCACGCTTGACTTTTTCTTTGTCCTCCTGACGGAGCGACGGCCGCATGAAGCTGCCCCGCCCCATGTATTCCAATGCCCGGCGCAGTTCCGGCTGGAACACCACCAGGATCGCTACCGCACCCATAGCCACGGCGCCCTTGCACATCCAGTTCAGCGTGTACAGATTCAGTACATCTGAAACCACAAGAGCCACGACCAGCACCAGAACCCCTTTCAGGATCTGGACTGCCCGCGTCTTCACGATGAAGCCCAGGATCTTATAGATCACGAAGGCTACGATCAGAATATCCACAATATCAAAAATGCCGATTTCTGAGATGATATTGTTAACAAATTCTTCCACGCCGCGCTACTCCTGCCTTTGCACATAGACTCATCATTATTTTACCGAAAAAACGCACCCGTTTCAATAAGCAATGGGCGGCCGCCGGAAAAAAAGAGGCAGCGGGAAAGCCAAAAAAATGAACCGGCGGAGCGTTTCCGCTCCGCCGGCAGTCCGAGGCGGCTCACGCCGCGCTGTTTCTCTTTAATAGGTCGTCTCCAGCAGGCCGTAGTCGTTGTCGTCTCTGCGGTAGACCACATTGACCGCGTCTGTCTCGATGTTCATGAACACGAAGAAATTGTGCTCCAGAAGTTCCATCTGAACGATAGCCTCATCAACAGTCATCGGAGTCAGTTCGAACTTTTTCTTCTTCACAACATGCAGTTCTTCCTCCGCTTCCTCAAAGGCCGGAACGTCCGCGAAATCGACGGATTTCTGACCCTTGTGCTTCTTCTGCAGCTTGGTCTTGAATCTGGACATCTGCTTGGAAAGCTTCTCGATGCATCTGTCGACGCAGTCATAGGGATCGCCGGACCGGGTCTCGGCGCGGAAGATGGTGCCGTTGGCGTTGATGGTGGCCTCAACCTTGTAGTTGGATTTCTCCTTGATGGCCATCACGTTGCCTGTGATCTCGTTGCTGAAATACTTGTCGAGTTTTTCAAACTTCTTCTCGATGGTCTCCTTCAGCTTTTCGCTTGGAGCATAGTTCTTTCCTGTAATGATTACTTTCATAAAGAGACCTCCTTATATATTGATGTTCAGACGGAGCGTAAGCCCCATCTGTTGATATCATTTTAACATAGCCGCGGAGGTCTTTCAATGAAGGTCCGGTGAATTTTTCAGAATATTTTCTTTAGCTTGTGAAAGCAGGTTCCCCGATGCCGCAGACAAAACAAAAGACGCGCGCTGCTTATGATCCGGCTGACCTGGTCTTTGCCCCCACACTCGCCTTGACCGGGATTTTCCCGAGGACTT
>CAMNJK010000038.1 GCA_946541435.1 uncultured Bacillota bacterium | reverse complement strand
GACCCCGGCGGAGTGAAGCCGGGTCTTGAATGCGTCCGGAAAGTATAATATAATAGTTGGGATATATTGAAAACACCTGTGAAGGAGGCAATCGTTGGCTGAAAAGGTCAGGGAAGATAAAGGAATATTGAAGAGCAACGCAGTCAGAGCGTTGATATTTTTGTGTATCATCGCGGCTGCGGTGGTGATATGTACGAGGACCTTCGGGTTCGCTGACGCCGAGCGGTCGAATCTGGTGCTGGAGCAGTACTATGATCTGGAACCGGACTCGGTGGATGTGGTCTATTTCGGGTCCAGCGCGGTGCAGAGAGGGTATGTGGTTCCGGCGGCATTCCATGAGGAGGGGGTATCGGCCTATTCCTATACCTGCGGGACCCAGCCTTTCGTTCTGACGAAATACTTCATGGAAGAAACGCTGAAGACCCAGACACCCAAACTGTTCCTGGTGGAACTGCGCGGTTCCTGCAAGGGGGCCGATGATCTGGCAGAGGTGGCCGTACGGCGGATGGTGGACAACATGAAGCCGTCCGTGAACAGGTATCAGGCCATCCACTACATCACCAAATACGCGGAAAAGGGCAAGAACGAGGTGGACACCACCGGCCTGTCCTATTATTTCCCGCTGCTGAAATACCACAGCCGCTGGAACCCCAGCAAGCAGCCCAAATACCTGGGACTGGATTATTACAAGGGCTACGGGCTGGATCCGGAGTGGTCCTTCACCACGAGGACCATTCATCCGCTGCCCTATGAAACGACCCAGGAGGCCATCGCCCCTGAGACAGAAGAGGCCCTGAACGATCTTCTGGATTACTGCGATACCCTGCCGGAAACCAAGGTCCTGTTCGTCACCTCTCCCTACGAGGCCAGCGAGCTGGGCATGCACAAGCTGAACTACACCACCGAGATCATCGAGAAGCGGGGATACGAGGTCCTGAACTGTCTGCCGGCGGAGGTCCGGGAGGAAATCGGCCTCAATGATGAGACCTGCTATTACAACCGGGAGCATCTGAATTACTACGGATCCCTGAAATATACCAGCTACCTGACCAGGTACATCAAGGACAAGTACGATCTTCCGGATCGCCGGAACGACGCCCAATGCAAAAGCTGGGAAGATGAGTATCAGAGACTGCAGAACAACCTGCAGGGCGATTACAAGAAGAACTACAACAAGATGATGAAGAAGATCAACAGAAGAATAGAGAAACAGAACGAAGAGAAGGGAACCGGAGCTAAATAATGTCATTTACATCTTTTGCATTTTTGATTTTTGTCGGCGCGACAGTACTGGTGTACTATCTGGCGCCAATAAAATACCGGTGGATCGTTCTTCTGGCAGCCAGTTATTTCTACTATCTGGAAGCCAGCGCCAAGTCCTTCGTTTTCATTTTGTTTACCACCGTCGTGACCTTCTACGGCGCGGTGCGGATGGGCAAAGCGGATGACGAACACAAGAAGTACCTGGCGGAGCATAAGGAAGAACTGACCCGGGAAGAGAAAAAAGCCCGCAAGGAAGCTCTGGGAAAGAGAAAGAAGCGGATCATCACGCTGGTCCTCATCCTGGATTTCGGCATCCTGGCATGCCTCAAGTATTTCAGGTATTATCTGGGCGCCCTGGGCGTAGGTATGTTCAGCGGCAGCGCAGGGGTGCTGATCCCGCTGGGCATCTCGTTCTACACATTCCAGTCGGCAGGTTATCTGTTCGACGTCTACCGGGGCAAGACGGCGCCGGACCAGAATCTGGCCAAATTCGCCCTGTACATTTCCTTCTTCCCGCAGATCGTGCAGGGGCCCATCCCCAGATACGACCAGCTGGCAAAGCAGCTGTATGAGGGACATCCATTCAAGTATAAGAACCTGGCCCACGGATCCCAGCTCATCCTCTGGGGCTTCTTTAAGAAGCTGGTCATCGCTGACCGCATCGGGACCCTGGTGGGTGAGGTCTTCATCAACTGGGACCAGTATTCAGGCTGGCCGGTGATCATCGCCATGTTCGGCTACGCCATCCAGCTCTATATGGACTTCAGCGGCGGTGTGGACATCGCCCGGGGCGTGGCCCGCTGCATGGGCATCGATATGGCCAGAAACTTCCGCCGACCCTACTTCGCGGTGGACCTGACGGATTTCTGGCGGAGATGGCATATCTCCTTAAGCTTCTGGACCAGAGACTACATCTTCTTCGCAGTGGCCATGTCCAAGCCCATCGGACGGCTGGGCAAGAAATGCCGGAAGGTGCTGGGGGACAGGATCGGCAAGCTGATCCCGGTCTTCATCGGTCAGATCGTGGTCTTCCTGATCATCGGTATGTGGCACGGGGCAGAGCTGAAATACATCGCCTACGGTCTCTACAACGCGGCCATCATCATCTCCGGAATGTGTCTGGAGCCCTACTTCGTCAAATGGCTGAAGATGCTCCACATCAACAGGGAAGGCAAGCCTTTCACCCTGTTCCGGATCCTGCGGACCTTCTGCCTGATCTCCTTCGGCCGGATCTTCTCCAACGGAGAATCCTTCCATGCCAGCATCCACATGATGGCATCCATCTTCCGGCCTTATCAGGGCAATTTCCTGGACGCTTACACGGCCTTCGCCCTGACCAAGTGGGATTACGCGGTCCTCTTCTTCGCCTGCCTCACCATCTTCTGTGTGAGTCTGGTGCAGGAGAAGCGGTATAACTATAAAAAAGCGCACGATGGCGGCGGCGCGCAGATCATCGCCATGGTGGGCGCGGATGCAGGCAAGGAAACCGACGCGGAGATGCGGGAATGGATCGATGAGAAGTCCGTGCTGATCCGCTGGGGACTCTATCTGGCCCTCTTCCTGGCAGTCTTGCTGCTGGGTGTCTACGGACCCAGTTACGATCCCACCGTCTTCATCTACAGAGAGTTCTAATGAGAGGTACATCAAGATGATAAGAAACGTATTGGAATATCTGGAAGCCAGCGCTGAGAAGCATCCTGACAAAACAGCCCTGCAGGATGAGAATGAGGCGCTGACCTACCGGGAATATGTGACCCGGGCCAGGACCATCGCCACCTATCTGGCGACCCACGAGACCAGGGGTCTGCGGAATCGTCCGGTGGCCGTGATCATCGATCGGAATATCCGTTCCATCACCGCCTTCATCGGCGTGGTCTACAGCGGGAATTTCTATGTCCCCATCGACCATACCATGCCGGAGGAGCGGATCCGGCTCATCTATGACACCCTGCAGCCGGTGGCAGTGCTGGACGCCAGAACCGATACCAGAAAACCCATTGAGGGCGCGGTCTCCATGGAAGACATGCTGGCGGGAGAAATCGATGAGGAACTGCTGGGACAGATCCGGCAGGGCGCCATCGACACCGATCCCCTGTACAGCATTTTCACCTCCGGGTCCACGGGTGTGCCAAAGGGCGTGGTGGTCTGCCATCGCTCAGTGATCGACCTGGTGGAAGCCTTCGCGGATGCCTTCGGCTTCGATGACAAGATGGTCCACGGCAACCAGGCGCCATTTGACTTCGACGTATCGGTCAAGGATATCTACAACGCCATGCGCAACGGAGCGACGGTGGTGGTGGTCCCCAAGAAACTCTTCATGCTGCCCAAGCTCCTGCTGGAGTTCCTGGCCCAGTATCGGATCAACACCATGATCTGGGCGGTGTCAGCCCTCCGGATCGTTTCGGATTTCAAGGCCCTGGACGCTGTGGAAGAGGTCCCGGACATCAGATACATCATGTTCTCCGGCGAGGTCATGCCCGTCAAGGCGCTGAACTACTGGATGGACAAGGTGCCGGGTCCCCTCTATGTCAACCTGTACGGACCCACGGAGATCACCTGCAACTGCACCTACTTCGTGGTAGAAGGGAAGCAGGATGAGTGGAAGATGCTGCCCATCGGAAAGCCCTTTAACAACACCAGGATCCTCCTGCTGGATGAGAAGCGGGAGAAACCTGTTACAAAGGCAGGCGAGGTCGGAGAGATCTGCGTTGCAGGGACCAGCCTGGCTTTGGGATACTGGAACAATCCGGAGAAGACCAGGGACGCCTTCTTCCAGGATCCGACGATCACCGCTTATCCCAGCACGGTTTACGGCACCGGTGACATGGCATACTACGATGAGAAGGGGGATCTGATCTTCGCTTCCCGCCGGGATTTCCAGATCAAACACATGGGACACCGGATCGAGCTGGGCGAGATCGAGGTGGCGCTGAACGCCATTCCCTTTATCGAGACCTCCTGCTGCCTCTACGATGAGGCCCGGGGCAAGATCGTCTGCTTCTACCAGTCCCAGAGCGAGGACACACGGGCCATCGTGAAGCTGCTGGGAGAGAAGCTGCCCAAATACATGTGGCCCAATATCTTCAAACGGTACGATAAGCTGCCCATGAACAAGAACAGCAAGATCGACCGGGTCAAGCTGAAGGAAGAAATCCAGAAGTAAGAAATACAGAGAAGTAAGAATAAACCAAGCGCAGGAAAAATGAAAGGAGAAAACCAAATGGAAGAATTACTGAGAATCATGAGCGAAGTCAGACCTGACATCGATTTTGAACACGAGACAAAGCTGATCGACAACGAGATGCTGGACTCTCTGGACATCGTCGCCATCGTCACAGACGTCAACGATGAGTTCGATGTGGAGATCAACGTCAACGATCTGCTGCCGGAGAACTTCAACTCTGCGGAAGCACTGTACGATCTGATCAAGAAGCTTCAGTACGAATAAAACCTGGCCGGGTCCGGGGCTGGGGAGATCCCGCAGCCCCTTTTTTTGTTCCTGCCCCGGCTCTGCTTTATGGTATACTGGTACTGAAATAAACCTATGTGAGAGGAGACCGTCATGGGAAGCGAGTTGAAAAATCTGATGACCCTGTATTATCTGGGCAAGCTGGACCGGAAGGTGCCCACCGACGCATCGCGGATCCGCCGCCGCCAGGGTAAGAAGATCCATAAGCTGATGCAGAAGGCGTACACGATCCCGTTCTACCGGGAGCGTTTCGAGGCATGCGGTTTGACGCCGGATGATTTCCACAGCGCCGAGGATCTGGCCAAGTTCCCGGTCATGACCCGGGCAGACCTTCGGGGATGGATGCAGGATGTGCTGAAGGATTACGATGAGGCATCCGGCCAGCTGGAGATCTTCAAGACCAGCGGTTCATCCGGGATCCCCCTGCGCTTCTGCCTGTCCCACAGGGAAGCGGCCTGCATGAATGCCAACTGGATCCGGGTGACCATGTTCGCGGGGTATCATCCGCTGCGGGGCAAGATGCTGAGCTTTCTTACCACCCATTCCCATGTGGATCCCGAGAAGGGAGATTCCTTCATCCAGAAGCTGGGCTTTTTCCGCCGGAAGGTGGTGCCCGAGCATCTCTATGTGGGAGAGGGCATGCGGGATCTGATCGAACTGATCAACGACTACAAGCCGCAGATGATCGCCTTCCGCAAGAACGTCCTGGTGCGTCTGGCGGTCTACGCCAAGAATCACGATATGAAGATCTGGCAGCCCAAGGTCTACACACCGGTCAGCGAGATGGTGGATGAGATCACCCGCAGGCTCCTGCTGGACACCTTCGGGAAGGGGCTTTTTGACGCCTACGGATGCAACGAGACCGGCAGCTGCGCAGTCCGCCTGCCGGGCAGCGACGAGTATTATATCTACAGCGACACCCATGTGCTGAACCTGATGGATGAGGAGGGGAAGCTGGCGGACGAAGGCAGCGTCATCGCCACCACCCTGTATAAATTCGACTATCCCATCATCAACTACGAGGTGGGCGACCGGGCCACATCCGAGACCCGGGACGGCGTCCGGTATCTCAAGCGGATCATGGGGCGGACCAACGACCTGGTGCAGCATGCCAACGGCACGGAGACTTCCGCCACCGAGCTGATGAAGATCCCCAACGGCATCACCGGCATCTCCCAGTTCCGCTATGTACAGGAATCCCTGGATGAGATCAGCATCCTCCTGGTCAAGGATCCGGGAGACAGCAAGTACTCAAAGGAAGACATCGAGGCCTTCTTCTCCAGAAAGGTGGAGGAACTCTACGGCTATCCGGAATACAGGCTCAATTTCTGCTGGATGGATGAGATCCCGCCGGACGAGAACGGCAAGATGCGCTGCTTCATCTGCAAGGTCAAGAAATAGGAACGAAGACGTAGAGAGGACGAGAAGAGATTATGGCATCCCGAGAGACGACTCCTGACAATCTGAACGGTGCCGGGATCCTGTGCCGGACGGTCACGGGGGACAGCAGCCGGATCACCATGCGCGGGCTGATCGCAGTGAAGTTCGATCCCTGTTTCAAAGGGAAAAAAGACATCAGCAAGCTCTCTTTTCGTGTTTTCAAAGCGCCGGATTTCCCCATCGAATCCCATTTTTCCATCAAAAAAGGCCTGCCCTTTGCCGCCGGCTACCGGCTCTACGCCTTCACCATGCGGATCCGTACGGCGGACGCCCTGCAGCTGGATGTCCAGAACAAGATCTATCTCTACTACGGAGAAGAGCGGATGTGCGGCGTGGTCTACAACGTCCTGAAGCGTCAGAACGGAACCTTCCATACCAGCCGGCTCTTCCGGGCGGGGGACAAGGTCATGTACTTCCGCCAGACCTACAACAACAAGCTGTGGTTCGTGGTCCGGCCGGAAAATCTCTATGACAGCTTCAGCCAGCGGATGCGGGTCTTCCGGGCCTGGCTGACAGCGAAGATCAAGGGCCCCTCGGATGAGATCCTCATGTTCGAAAAAGAAAGCTCCCGCTACGAGGAGAGCGCGTCTGTCCTCTACGAGGCCCTGATCGACCAAGGATATCAGAACATATATTATGTAATCAACGAAGATAACCCCATCATCCCCCGGCTGAAGCCGGAATACCGTGACCATCTGATCATGAAAAACAGCTTCCGGCACCTGGTGGCCTTTTTGCGGTGTCAGACTTTCATCGGCACGGAGAACATCGACCATGCCATGCAGCTCAGGGCTTCCAACCGGCACCTGATGGAGAAGATGCAGAGCACGGACCTGACCCACGTCTTCCTGCAGCATGGTGTCATGTACATGGTGGGACTGGATGCGGATATGCGGGTCTTCTTCAATAACCACGATCTCAAGCGGTACCGGGCGGTGGTCTCATCGGAAGCGGAGGCCATGCATTTCGTGCTCCTGGGGGGATTTGACCGGGAGGACATGTACGTGACCGGCCTGGCCAAGTTCGACCGGAGCATTCGTTTGCCGGACGCGGACCGGATCGTGATCATGCCCACCTGGCGGCGGTGGGAGACCAACCAGGCCCAGAAGGATTTTGAGAACACAGGCTACTACAAAATGCTTCTGCGCATGGTGGAAGGGGTTCCCGAAGAACTGCGGGAGAAGATCATCATCAAGCCCCATCCCCTGATGGAGAAGATGATGCAGCGGGAGGAGACGGGGCTTTCCGGCTACCTCAGGCCGGATCTTTCCCACAACGATGCCCTGGAGCGGTGCCGCCTCCTGATCACGGACTATTCCTCCATTGCCTATGACGCCTTCTACCGGGGCGCCAACGTGATCTTCTGCTGGGAGGACAAGGAATACTGCATGAAGCAGTACGGCAATGCCCGGCTCATGATCAACGAGTACAACACTTTTGGAGATGTCTGCTATGATCATCAGCAGCTGACCAGGGCGGTGGTCCGCAATTACAGAGAAGGACAGGATCCCCTCTACGTCCGCCGCTACGGCAATCTCGTCAGCTTCCATGACGGACATAACACGGACCGGATCATCAGAAAGCTCAAGGAGGATCAGATTCTATGAGCAGCAGTTTGTTTGCCCGTGGGCTGAGAAAGATCAGACGAAAACAGGAGAAGTCCCGGAAGATGGAGGCCCGCCAGGCCTATAAGACCTGGGTCAGGACCCTTCCCATCCAGGAGGACCTGGTTCTGCTGGAGGCCAGAAACGGACATACCATCGATGGCAATGTATATTACATCCTGCAGGAGCTCCTGACAGGAGAAGGCTACCCGGAATTTTCCATCGCGCTGACGGCAGAGGACCCGGCGGCAGAGGAACGCATCCGGGGAAAACTCAGGAGCATGGCCGGCTTTTGCGGTGATGCTCCCGCAAAGGCAGGCGGGGACCCGGCTGCGTCCATGGAAGAGAAAATCGCCCGGATCCGGATCGTGCAGCTGCATTCAAAAGAATACTACCGCGTCATGGCATCTGCCGGGTATCTGGTGAACGATGCCTCCTTCGCCAATTTCTTCATCAAGAAGGCGGGCCAGACCTATGTCAATGTCTGGCACGGGACCCCCCTCAAGGCCATGGGCCGGCGCGTCAGCCACGAGCCCCACGCCACAGGAAATGTCCAGAAGAATTTTATCGTGGCGGATTACCTGCTCTATCCCAGTGAGTACATGATGGAGCACATGATCGAAGACTATATGATCGAAGGCCTGAGCCGGGCGGAGATCCTGCTGGGGGGCTATCCCCGCAACAGCGTGTTCTTCGATGAGATCGGAAGGAAAAAAGTGCGCAGGGACCTTCTGCCCGACGGGGCGGAGGGGATGCGGATCTACGCCTATATGCCCACCTGGCGGCCGACCCTCATGGGCGAGAGCCTGCAGCAGGTCCTGCGGCAGATCGAAGAAGGTCTGGAGCAGGATGAGATCATGTATGTCAATATCCATCCCCTGGCGGAGGAAACGGTGGATTTCAGCGGTTTCAAGAAGATCCGTCAGTTTCCCCGGGACATGGAAGTCTATACCTTCCTGAACGCGGCGGATGCCCTGCTGACGGACTATTCCAGCGTATTCTATGATTTCGCGGTGACCGGCCGCAGCATCGTCCTGCTGACCTACGATGAGAAGGAATACTTTGCCACGAGAGGGCTGTATGAGCCCATCGCCAGTCTGCCCTTCCCCCAGGTGGCCACGGTGGAGGAGGCCCTGGAGGCCCTGCGCCGGCCCAGGGAATACGATGACAGCGCTTTTCTGAAAAAGTACTGCAGCTATGAATCGCCGGACGCAGCGAGAGAGCTGTGCAGGGCGGTGTTCCTGAAGGACGGCGGACCCTGCGGGCCGGCAGATCATCCGGAGCGGCGCGTGGCAGATCATCTGGAGCGGCGCGCGATGCCGGATCCGGGCCTGCCCAATGTACTGGTCTGGGGCGGGGATCTTGCCCCGGGGCCCCGCAGGGACGCGGTGATGCAGTATCTGGCAGATCCCGGGAAACCTGCGGCCAATTATCTGCTGACCTTTAACCGAAAGGATCTTCAGGATCACTTCGAGGTCCTGTTTGATCTGCCGGAGGGCATCTCCTACATCGGCCGGGCGGGCGCCCTGTGGCTGGACCCGGAAGAGCAGGAGGCGGATGACCGCTATCGGCGCGGGAAGCTGTCCTTCCCGGAATGGTGGGAAAAGCTTCGGCCAGCCTTTGCGCTGGAGAGAAAAAGATATTACGGGGACATGCGGATCGACGGGATCGTACAGATCCCGGAAGGGAAGTCTCCCGGACCCGGATGCAGTCCGGAGGAACTGGAATTTGCTGTGATGCAGGAAGACATGCAGAAAGGAGCGGAGCGATGAAACTGCTGGTGACCGGCGGCGCCGGATTTATCGGAGCGAACTTTATCTTTTATATGCTGGACGCGCACCCGGAGGACGAGATCGTCTGTCTGGATGCCCTGACCTATGCGGGCAATCTGGAGACCCTGGCAGGTGTCATGGACGATCCCCGGTTCAGGTTCGTCAGGGGAGATGTGGCGGACCGGGATACGGTGTTCCGTCTCTTCGCGGAGGAGAAGTTCGATACTGTGGTCAATTTCGCGGCGGAGAGCCATGTGGACCGGTCCATTGAGGATCCCGGGATCTTTCTGAAGACCAATATCCTGGGCACACAGGTGCTGATGGACGCAGCCAGAGAATACGGGGTGACCCGGTACCATCAGGTGGGGACAGATGAGGTTTACGGCGATCTGCCCCTGGACCGGCCGGATCTCTTCTTTACGGAGGACATGCCCATCACGGCATCCAGCCCTTACTCCGCCTCCAAGGCGTCGGCGGACCTGCTGGTCATGGCCTATCACAGGACCTTCGGCCTTCCGGTGACCATCAGCCGGTGCTCCAACAACTACGGTCCCTATCAGTTTCCGGAGAAACTGATCCCATTGATGATCGCCAACGCCCTGGCGGATAAGGCCCTGCCGGTCTACGGCACCGGGGAGAACGTGCGGGACT
>CAMNJK010000037.1 GCA_946541435.1 uncultured Bacillota bacterium | reverse complement strand
GCAGAAACGATCCCTGCCCCTGCGGCAGCGGAAAGAAGTATAAACATTGTTGCGGAAGGTCGTAAGGATTGCCCGAGCGAAGCGAGGGAGGATGCCTTACGACCTGCGCCGGAGAAACGGGCTTGACCCGTTCTAAGGCGCAGAGAGAAAGAATGAAGCGCGAAATCAGGAGAGACCGATATGATTCAGACAGATGCGATCAGAACAGAACTGCCGGCGCTGAAAAAGACCCTGCAGGAGGCGGAGGAATCCCTGCGCCCCGAGGAACTGAAGCAAAAGCTGGCCGGGCTGGATGAGCAGATCAATGTTCCGGATTTCTGGAACGATCAGGAGAATGCTCAGAAGATCATGAAAGAAAAGAAATCCATCGAAGGAAACCTGCAGACGCTGGAAGACCTGTCCGGCCGCATGGATGATCTGGAGATCATGCTGGACATGGCGGATGAAGCGGATGTTTCCGGCGACACCGAATCGGCGGAGCTGATGGTGGAAGAAGCTCAGGAATCTCAGAAATCTCTGCAGCAAGATCTGGAAACACTGAAGCTCCAGACTTTGCTCAATGAGAAGTATGACCGGAACAACGCCATCATCTCGGTGCACGCCGGAAGCGGCGGGACCGAGGCCATGGACTGGGCAGCCATGCTCTTCCGCATGTACACCAGATGGTGCGAGAAGCGGGGCTATAAATATAAGCTGATGGATATGAACGACGATACCGAGGCGGGAATCAAGAGCGCCACTCTGCTGGTGGAAGGGGATTACGCCTACGGCTATCTCAAGAACGAGAAGGGGGTCCACCGCCTGGTGCGGATCTCTCCCTTCGACTCCTCCGGACGGCGGCACACGTCCTTCGCTTCTCTGGATGTGACGCCGGAGATCGAATTCGACAGCACGGTGGAGATCAACCCGGATGACCTGAGGATCGATACCTACCGGTCCAGCGGCGCCGGCGGACAGCACGTCAACATGACGGACTCCGCGGTCCGGATCACCCATCTGCCCACCAACATCGTGGTCACCTGCCAGAATGAGCGGTCCCAGATCCAGAACCGGGAATTCGCCATGAAGATGCTCATGTCCAAGCTCATCGAGCTGAAGGAGCGGGAAGAAAAAGAATCCCTGAACGAGCTGAAGGGCGACTACAACCAGATCACCTGGGGAAGCCAGATCCGGTCCTATGTTTTCCAGCCCTACACCATGGTCAAGGATCATCGGACGGGGGCTGAAGTGGGAAATGTGCAGGCGGTGATGGACGGCGATATCGACCTGTTTATCAATGAGAAGCTGAAGGCGCGGGACTGATGGACCGCAAAGAATGATTGAAATTTCAGTCATTTCAGAGATTGATAAATATTTATCGTTGTATACAGTATTTGTGGAAATTCGTCTTGTTTTGATTTTTTGAATGTGCTACTATGGTTTCGTGAATGCAGGATCCTGCTTTCATGTCGGAATTTCAACGACGGAATTCCCTGCAAATAGTTAGGAGAAGGAGAAAGATAAGAAATGGGTGCCATAGGCCAAACGCTGGTAACGTTCTGGGAATCCACCGGTTTAGCGAATTTCGGTTACCAGAACGGTATCATGATCATCGCGGCTCTGTTCTTCCTGTATCTGGCTATCAGACACGGATTTGAACCGCTCCTGCTGGTTCCGATCGCATTCGGCATGCTGCTTTCCAACCTGCCGATGACCGGGATCTTCCTCAATGACGTAGTCCATGAGGGTATCACGAACTCGAATCAATTGACGGACGCGGGAATTTTCTCGATATTTTACTTATTGAAGCCGGTCCTGCCGTCACTGATATTCCTGGGTGTCGGCGCCATGACGGACTTCGGCCCGCTGATCGCGAACCCGAAATCACTTCTGATGGGCGCGGCGGCGCAGCTGGGCATCTTCTTCGCGTTCTTCTCGGCCATCGCTCTGGGATTCACTGCTCAGGAAGCAGGCTCCATCGGTATCATCGGCGGAGCGGATGGCCCGACGGCTATCTACCTGACCGGTAAACTGGCAGACCATCTGCTGGGACCGATCGCGGTTGCCGCCTATTCATACATGGCTCTGGTTCCGGTCATTCAGCCGCCGATCATGAAGCTGCTGACCACGAAACACGAGCGTGAGATCAAGATGGAACAGCTGCGTGTGGTATCACAGCGTGAGAAGATCCTCTTCCCCATCGCTGTTACCATCGTTATCGCGCTGCTTCTGCCTTCCGTAGCGCCGCTGATCGGTATGCTGATGATGGGCAACCTGTTCAAGGAATGCGGTCGTACAGCCAGACTGTCCGACACATCCTCCAACGCCCTGTCCAACATCCTGGTCATCCTGCTGGGTACCTGCGTCGGCGCGTCCGCCACAGGCGAGACCTTTATCACATGGGCGACGATCAAGATCGTCATCCTGGGTGTTCTGGCATTCTGCTTCGGTACTGCCGGCGGACTGCTGATCGCCAAGATCATGAACGCTCTTTCCAAGAGTCCCATCAATCCGCTCATCGGATCAGCAGGTGTATCTGCTGTACCAATGGCGGCCCGTGTATCCCAGGTGGAAGGACAGAAGGCCAATCCCACCAACTTCCTGCTGATGCATGCCATGGGTCCCAACGTCGCCGGCGTTATCGGCTCCGGCGTAGCTGCAGGCGTCATGCTCTGCATGTACGGCGGATATTAATGGACGCAGAACCAGCGGAGACTTCTGCAAAAGCTGGTCATTCATAACTGAATTCGATCCGACCCCCGGACACGCTCCGGGGGTTTTGATTGCAGATAAATGTTTAAATGCTTAAATGATTGATTAACGATCGGGTATGTTGATCTTGCCTGATCGAAACATGGAGGGAACTGCGGGATGGCATTGCTGACCGTAAAAGACCTGGCCGTAGGCTACGAGACCGGCCCGGTGGCGGAACACATCGATTTTGAACTGAATACGGGAGATTTCCTCTGCGTTGTGGGGGAGAACGGGTCCGGCAAGACGACGCTGATGAAGACCCTGCTCCGCCTTGTGGATCCTCTGGGCGGCGAGATCCTCATGGGAGACGGCCTGCGCCGGAATGAGATCGGCTACCTGCCCCAGCAGACGGCGGTCCAGAAGGATTTCCCCGCATCCGTCCGGGAAGTGGTGATGTCCGGCTGTGAGGCGGGCACCGGATGGCGGCCCTTTTATAATCGTGACGACCGGAAGACCGCGGAGAGGAACATGGCGCGCATGGGCATCTCCCGGTTCGCGGGACGCTGTTACCGGGAGCTGTCCGGGGGACAGCAGCAGCGGGTGCTCCTGGCCCGGGCCCTCTGCGCCACGGAACGCATGCTGCTGCTGGATGAACCGGTCTCGGGACTGGACCCCAGAGCGACCCAGGAGATGTATGACCTGATCCGGGGTCTCAATGAGAGCGGGGTCACCATCATCATGATCTCCCATGATATCGAGGCGGCCATCAACTACGCGTCCCATGTGCTGCATGTAGGGAAGCAGATCTTCTTCGGGACCAGGGATGAATATGTCCGCAGCAGGCAGGGCATGGAATTCCTGGGCCAGGGCGTACAGATCTCTGCCCAGGGCATTGGGACTGTGGGAAGGGGGGATGCGGAATGATCAGTCAGCTCATCATGTATCTCCAGTATCCCTTCGTGGTCTACGCCCTGATCGTCGGGGTCCTGATCTCCATCTGCGCGTCCCTGCTGGGTGTGACCCTGGTGCTGAAGCGGTTCTCCTTCATCGGTGACGGCCTCTCCCATGTGGCCTTCGGCGCCATGGCCATCGCCAGTGTATTCCAGCTGACCAATCAGATGGCTCTGTCCCTGCCCATTACAGCTTTCAGCGCGGTGCTGCTGCTGCGCGGGGGACAGAATTCCAGGATCCGGGGAGACGCGGCCCTGGCCATGATCTCCGTGGGAGCCCTGGCCTTCGGCTATCTGATCATGAACGTGTTTTCCACATCCACCAACCTGTCCGGGGATGTGTGTACCACCTTGTTCGGATCCACGTCGATCCTGACCCTGACCAGCTCAGACGTGGTGCTGTGCGCGGTTCTCTCCGCCGCGGTGATCGTCCTGTTTGTTCTGATGTATCATAAGATCTTCGCCGTCACCTTTGACGAGGACTTCGCCAGGGCGTCCGGGGTCAGGACGGACCTGTACAATCTGATCATCGCCGTGGCCTGCGCGGTGGTCATCGTGGTGGCCATGAACCTGGTGGGAGCCCTGTTGATCTCAGCGCTGGTGGTCTTTCCGGCTCTGTCGGCCATGCGGCTCTTCCACAGCTTCAAGGCAGTGACCATATGCTCTGCGGTGATCTCTGCCTTCTGCGCCCTGGCGGGGATCGTGATCTCCATTCTGGCCGGGACCCCTGTGGGGTCCACCATCGTGGCCATCGATGCGGTGGTGTTCGGCATCTGCTATGTCTACGGCAGGATCCGGGAAGGGAAATAGAGGACCTGTCCAGCCTTTGCATCATGGGACCGGAGTTTCGGACAACTGAAGAAGAGCACCAAAAAAGCCGGGGATCGATCCCGGCTTTTCATAATGTCCGACTTAAGCTGCAGTTTGTCCTGTTTCAGGATTCTCTATTTCAGGAACCCGTTGATGATCTGTTCTTCGGCTTCCTGTTCTGTCAGTCCCAGGGTCATGAGCTTCATCAGCTGATCGCCCGCGATCTTGCCGATGGCAGCCTCGTGGACCAGTTCAGCGTCCACGTTGTTGGCTTCCAGTCCGGGGACTGCCAGAATGGTTCCCTTGTCCATGATGATGGAATCACATTCCGTGTGTCCTGAACAGGCAGCGTTGCCCACCACGGTGGCGTCGAACTTCTGATAGGAATTGTCCCGGGCGACGGATCTGGAGACCACGTCCGCGCTGGAATCATCGCCGTTCAGCTTCACATCGTACAGGCTGATGGCCCGCTGATCGTCGTGTGTCATCAGACGCTCCCGGACCACCATCTTTGCGCCGGCGGCCAGCTCCGCCACGGTTCTGCGGTCGGTATCATCCACGCCCTTGATCTGGACCATTTCCATTTCCATGTAGCTGTTCTCTTCCTGGTAAACTTCCGTCACCGGATTCAGGATCCGCTTGCCGGTGCCGACGCCGGAGCCGTAGTGCTTCTCCACGTAGCGGCAGACAGCGTTTTTTCCGACGAAAAATCTGTGGACGCCATCGTGCTCGGAGTCGTGGGCGCCGCAGTTATCGATGCCGCAGCCGGCAACGATGGTCACGTCAGCGCCTTCGCCGATATAGAAGTCATTGTAGACCACTTCCTTCATGCCGGTCTCGGAAATGACCACCGGGATGTAGACGGTTTCATCCTTGGTGCCGGGCTTGATCCGAATATCGATTCCGGAGACATCCTCCTTGGATGTGATCTTGATATTTTCTGTGGATGCTCTGCCGGCAGACTCTCCGTTGGTACGGATGTTATAGGCGCCTTCCGGAGTATGATGCAGGTTCGCGATCTCCTCCAGCATCTTGATCTGTGTCTCTGTCAGTTTCAGCATCTGAAGTCTTCTCCTTTCAGTTCTCTCAGCTCTGCCAGTCCGCCCAGTCTGCAGCATCCCGCCACAGCGGTGGTGTCTCCCGACAGCTGGGGCAGCACTTCATCGCGGCTGCCGTGGGTAATGAGCTGACCGTCCTTCAGCACGATGATCTCATCCGCGATGTTCAGGATCCGCTCCTGATGGGAGATCACCAGGATGGAGCTGCCCGCGATGTGCTTACGCATGTCTTCGAACACCTGGATCAGATTCTGGAAGCTCCAGAGGTCGATGCCGGCTTCCGGTTCGTCAAATACAGACAGCACGGAAGCTTTCGCCAGAACCGTGGCGATCTCGATACGCTTCAGCTCGCCGCCGGAAAGAGAACTGTTCACTTCGCGGTCGATGTAGTCCTTGGCGCACAGACCCACTGCGGAGAGATACTCGCAGGCGTCTGCCACTGCCAGGTGCTTGCCTGTGGCCAGGCGGATCAGATCCAGGACCTGGATGCCCTTGAACCGTACCGGCTGCTGGAAGGCAAAGCCGATGCCCATCCGGGCCCGCTCAGTGATGCTTTTTTCCGTAATATCCTCACCGTTCAGGAAGATCTTTCCTTCGGTTGGTTTTTCGATGCCTGCGATCAGACGGGCCAGGGTGGATTTGCCGCCGCCGTTGGGGCCTGTGATCACGACCAGCTTTTCATCGGGAATGGTCATGCTGACGTTCCGGATGATTTCCTTCGTCATGCCGTCCTCTCTGACGGAGAAGGAGATATTCTTCAGTTCCAACATAGTTGTTGCAGTCCTTTCTCTTCTAATTGTACATTCCCTATTATGCAACAGATGCCACGGGAATGCAAACAACATTTTTACATTAATATATAAGATGTACATATCTGCCGGTCTTGACAAGATTTCGCCGAGACTGTATATTGAGGAACGAATAAAGGAGACAAGATGATGAGGATTGAAGTCGGATACGGGAAGGGCACACAGTCTGTGGACATCCCGGAAGAAAACATTCTGATGACGCTTCGGGCAAACGAGGTCGAGGTGAAACTCCGGGGAGAGGACGCGGTCCGTGACGCGCTGGCGCACCCCATCGGAACGCCCAGGCTTTGTGAGATCGTAAAGCCGGGAGAAAAGATCGCTGTCATCACCAGTGATATCTCGCGGCCCATGCCCACATGGGATGTGATGCCGGCTCTGCTGGACGAGCTCTACAGCGCCGGGGTCCGGGCGGAGGACATTACGCTGGTCTTCGCTCTGGGCAGCCACCGGGGACATACAGATGAGGAAAGACGCCATCTGGCGGGAGAGCGGGCCTACGCGGAGATCCGCTGCGTGGATACCGACCCGGGCGACTGCATCCATCTGGGAGAGACCTCCCGGGGCACACCCATCGATATCACCCGGGTGGTGGCGGAAGCGGACCGGCGCATCTGTCTCGGCAACATCGAATACCATTATTTCGCGGGATATTCCGGCGGAGCCAAGGCCATCATGCCAGGGTCCTCCACGCCCGCGGCCATCCAGGCCAACCACTCCATGATGGTGGATGAACGGGCCTGCGCCGGCAACCTGGAGGGCAATCCCATCCGGCAGGATCTGGAGGAAGGCGAGCGGATGTGTCCGGCGGATTTCATCCTGAATGTGGTGCTGGATGAGCACAAGAAGATCATCCACGCCGTGGCAGGCGACGTCACCCGGGCCCACCGGGCGGGCTGCAGATTCCTGGACAGCCTCTATCAGGTGGAGATCCCGGAGAAGGCGGACATCGTCATCGTATCCCAGGGGGGCGCCCCCAAGGACGCCAACCTCTATCAGACCCAGAAGGCCCTGGACAATTCCAAGCACGCTGTCCGGCACGGCGGAACCATCATTCTGGTGGGCGCCTGTCAGGAGGGCATGGGCTCGGCGGTCTTCGAGGAATGGATGACGGAAGCGGAGAAACCGGAGGACCTGATCACCCGGATCGGACAGAACTTCCGTCTGGGCGGGCACAAGGCGGCGGCCATCGCCCAGATCCTGCGGTACGCGGATATCAAACTGGTGTCGGAGATGGAGGATGATTTCGTCCGTTCCATCTTCATGGAACCCTGTCACAGTCTGGAGGAGGCTTTTGCGGAAGCGCTGCAAAAGCAGGGAAAAGATGCATCGGTCATCGTGATGCCCTTCGGCGGATCGACCCTGCCGGTGCTGCGGGAAAGGAGCATGAAAAAATGATTTACGTACATATGGCGGAAGGTTTTGAAGAGGTGGAGTGCCTGACCATTGTGGACGTGCTGCGGCGGGCGCAGATCGACGCGAAGACCGTGTCCGTCACAGGAAACAGGATGGTCCGGGGGACCCATGGCGTGAACATCGAGGCTGATCTGCTCTTCGAAGAGGCGGATTACGATGCCTGCGAGATGATCGTGCTCCCCGGCGGAATGCCGGGAGCATCCAATCTGGGAGCACACCCGGGACTGACAGAGAAGATCCGTGAATTTGCAAAGGCTGGCCGGAAGCTGGCAGCCATCTGCGCTGCGCCCATGGTGCTGGCTGCCTGCGGCGTACTGGAAGGGAAGAAGGCCACCATCTATCCGGGCATGGAAGAGGAACTGGCGGGAGCACAGGCCACCGGCCAGGCTGTCACCAGGGATGGAGAAGTGATCACGGGAAAGGGCCCGGCCCTGGCCATGGAATTTGCCCTGGCCCTGGTGGAAGCGGTCTGCGGCGCTGAGACGCGGAATGAAGTGGCAGCAGGTCTGCTGTTTGAGTAAGGAAATAAACTGGCAGCGAAGCAGCTGTCTGAGTGAGAAATCAGAAAGGAACAGGACAACAGGATGGATTACGCGAAAGAGTCCCTGCGACTGCACGAAGAGGATTGGAACGGCAAGATCGAGGTGGTAGCCACGGTGCCGGTGAAGAATGAGGAGGATCTGTCTCTGGCATACACACCGGGCGTGGCCCAGCCCTGCCTGGAGATCCAGAAGGATGTCAACAAGAGCTATACCCTGACACGCCGGGCCAACATGTGCGCAGTGGTCACCGACGGCTCCGCGGTGCTGGGTCTGGGCAACATCGGCGCGGAAGCGGGCATGCCAGTGATGGAGGGAAAGTGCGTGCTCTTCAAAGCCTTCGGCGATGTAGACGCTTTTCCCATTTGCATACAGTCACAGGACGTGGACACCATCGTGGAGACCATCTATCAGATCTCCGGGTCCTTCGGCGGCATCAATCTGGAGGACATCAGCGCGCCAAGATGTTTCGAGATCGAGCGGAAGCTGAAAAAAAGATGTGATATCCCCATCTTCCACGATGACCAGCATGGAACCGCGGTCATCACACTGGCGGGCCTGACCAACGCCCTGAAGGTGGTGGACAAAAAGAAAGAGGACGTGAAGATCGTCACTTCCGGGGCCGGCGCCGCTGCAGTGGCCATCACCCGGATCCTGCTGTCCGCGGGTTTCAATAACGTGATCATGACGGACCGCAACGGCATCATCTATGAAGGCCGGGAGAAGGGCATGAACTGGATCAAGGATGTCATGGCCAAGGTCACCAACCAGGAAGGAATGCAGGGAAGTCTGGCGGACGCTCTGGTGGGCGCCGATGTGTTTATCGGTGTTTCCGCCCCGGGCCTGGTCACCCGGGAAATGATCGAGTCCATGAACCGGGATCCCATCATCTTCGCCTGCGCCAATCCCACGCCGGAGATCTTCCCCGACGAGGCAAAAGCTGCCGGCGCCGCCGTGGTATCCACCGGACGGTCCGATTTCCCCAACCAGATCAACAATGTGCTTGCCTTCCCGGGCATCTTCCGGGGAACCTTCGACGCGCACGCCTCCGACATCAATGAAGAGATGAAGCTGGCTGCCGCCAAAGCCCTGGCAGACCTGATCTCCGAAGACGAGCTTTGCGCGGACTATATCATCCCGAAGGCCTTTGACCCGCGGGTCGGCCCGGCAGTGGCGGCCGCGGTGGCCCAGGCTGCCCGGGAATCCGGCGTAGCGCGGGAATGAGTAACGTGAGTGAATGTAATGAAACAGGGATCCCTTTGGGGATCCCTGTTTTGTTTCGTTGTGCGATTTCCGTGGCGATTCCATGACGCGAATCCCGTTGTGATTCCCTTGTCCCGACCCTGGTGTCCTCTGGCTGGGGCCTTGGCGCCCCTTGATTGAGACCTGGCCCCTTGGGCCGAGCCTTGGCATCCCCTGACTGGCCCCTGGAGTTCTCTGACCGAGCTCTGGTTGTAGATTCGTCATCGGGAAATGATAATCTGCACCACCGGGTGTAATCACATAAAGAACACGATTGTTTTTTCACCTTGCAGTGCACACAGACAGGCAGCATGCGCGTTACGGGTGTAAAACCATTTTGGCAAGATCGGTTTTTTCACCCTTGATGGCCCAAGTGGTGCAGATTCTTGTGATTTTAAATTGATTCTGCAATCCGGGAATATGGACTGTACCCCAAAGTGTAGACATTAGAATTCGTAAGAAAATACAACAACTAACGGCGTGGACTGTACCCCCAAACACGGACGATATCCCCAAACGTAGACGATGCCCTGAAATGTGAACAAAACAAACATGGAAGAACTACAACAAGTGACAAACCGCACGGGCCTGATCAACGCACGGGTTCCTAACAGTGCTGTCCTTCTTTGAGAAAGGGGCATTCCGCCCGCAGAAGACACTCATCGCAGGATGCAAGCCGGCCGGTGACCGGGTGATCCGCAATGCCGATCAGGGCGGTGATGGATTTACGTGGTACCATGATGCTGCCGGAGGTGACCATCAGGCCGATCCTGCGGGGCGCATCGGTGAGGGCAAGCAGTTCGCGCTGATAGTCCAGCGGGAAGTCACCGTACCCGGGACTGAAGCGGGAAGTCATCCAAAGCTTTTTTGCAGAGCCGCTTTCAGCAG
>CAMNJK010000036.1 GCA_946541435.1 uncultured Bacillota bacterium | reverse complement strand
CACGGCCATGATCACGAGCACGATCACCACGCGCCGCCCCAGGTCCGGGAGTATCATCTGACCGCCGAAGAGGAATCCGCCCGGGACGACCTCTTCTCCCCCGAAGTCCAGAAGCGGAACCTGCAGGACGTGCACGATACCCTTCTGGCCATGTTCTGGAATGAGTGAATGAAACATCCGGCAACAAAAAAGCGGAGAGCGTTTACCGTTCTCCGCTGATTTATTGTCTTGTTGTGCCGGCTACTCCACCAGTCTCCGAATGGTCAGGATCCTGCCCGGATCGTAGACGCTGGTGACGCAGATGCCGCGGCGGGAGTTGTAGGCGTGGACGATCTTGCCGCCGCCGATGTACATGGCGTAGTGATGTCCGTAGAAGACCACATCACCCGGCTGCGCTTCTGCCAGGCAGACGCCCTTGCCGATGTTCTGCGCGCCCACTCTGGGTACGCTGTTGTAACCGAAGTGGTGATAGACCGCATAGATGAATCCGGAACAGTCTGCCCCGTTGGTCAGGCTGGTGCCGCCCCACCGATAGGGGTTGCCCACGAAATTCAGAGCAAAGTTGGCGATGTTGTTGCCGTTGCCCTCGCCGATGACCGAACCGGAATAATCCGCCCAGGCGGTGTCGTGGGGACGGACCCGGGTGCCCTTGTGGATGACCTTGCTGGTGGAATCGTAGATGATGGTAGCGCCTACTTCATCCTTGTTCAGCACGGATCCGTTGACACTGATGACCTGGTCTGTAACGACCTGACTTCCGTCTTCGCCCTTCCGCTTCACTTCCGAGAGGCCTTCGAACATCTCGTCGTCTGCCTTATACTCGGTATCAGCCTCCACGTCCTCCACGTCGGAGACGTTTGCCTTCACCGTCACGCAGAACAGCGGATCGTCGCCGGCGTTCTGCTCCAGCACATAATCAACAGCTTCTTCCGCTGACATGACCTCTGTATCCGCGTTCTTTTTCTTCACGGTGCTGAGGTTGGTGCTGATCTTCTTATCTACTACGATCTCACGAATCTGCGCGCCCTCCGGCGTGTATTCATTCATGACATCTTCGATGACTTTTTCGGCTGTTGCTTTATCTTTTACCTTAAAAAGTTCTTCTTCGCCCGCCTTCACAGCATAGGCCGGTTCGTACTGCGCTACCTGGACCAGCACTGCAGTGGCTGCGAAAACGACAACGATAACAGCGCAAATTGCTGCTGCAACCGTACGGTGTTTCCTGATATACGTCATAAGTTCTCTCTCTGTAAATGTGCTTTGCAATAAACAATCATACAATCATAACATCGTACCCGGGGTACGACCTGCGTCTATTATACAACAAATCAATTTCCAATAAAACACCAATGGGCCGATTTTTTTAAGAATCGATGCTTTACCGTGGTAAACCATCCCCGCCCTTTCCCTTCTCCTTCCATATATGGTATACTCTGAAGAACGAAAAGGATTTCACAGGAGAACAGTTCGATGAAGAAAACAATACAATGCTTTCTGGCCGCAGTGACACTCTGGGCCCTCGCCCTGTCAGCCGCGCCGGCTTTTGCAGACACCCCCTCCCCGGAAACCGCAGACCATGCAAAGGCTGAGAGCGCTGCCAGTATCTCTGATACTGCGCGCAGCGCCTCTACAGGAATCGCAGCTCCTATGGAGCGTGGCGATTCTTCAGTTGGCCTGTTCCAGGCTGCGGAAGATACGGATCCGGCTGCAGAAGATACGGATCCGGCTGCCGAACCGGACACCGCCGCCGAAGGAGAAACCTCCAGCGACGGGATCCCGCCCCAGCCCGGCTGGACCCCGGAGATGGGCCTGCCCGAACTGGCTGCCCCTGCCGCGTCCATCCTCAATGACTCCCAGCTTCTGATCAGCTGGACCGGCGCGGAGGATTTTGACGGTTATCAGATTTCCTACGCGAAGAACGCCCTGTTCCTGCGGGACAAGAAAATCAAAAAAGAAGCTGCGGAGGTCTCTTCTCCGGACAATCCCCTGGGAGCGGATTCCTGCCACATGACCCTGGACGTGAACACCGCCAAACAGTTCTACATCCGGGTCCGGGGATACCGGGTCTATGAAGGCGACATCTACTATTCGGGCTGGGCCGAGACCCATACCCAGGGCAAGTCCGCCGCCGGCATCAAATACGTGAAGGACGGCAGCGGCAATCTGGACGTCCGGAAGCAGGCCTGGGACGATCTGAAGTATTTCGGCATCTCCCAGGGCAGCTGCAGCGACGGGACGTATGTCTATATGTGCTTTGAATTCCGCAACGGGGACGACAACGGCAGCGGCCGGGCCCGGATCAAGATCGCCAAGGTGCGGATCTCCGACTGGACGGTGGTGAATGTCAGCCCCACCGGGCAGAAGCTGGGACATGCCAACGACATCACCTGGAATCCCGACCAGGGATACCTGGTGGTGACCGGCGCCAAGACCAACGACCCCTATGTCCGGCTGGTGAGTCCCGAGACCCTGAAAAAGATCGGCAGGAAAAAGATCAAACTGGGTCCTGACTTCAGCTACGTCAAGGCCTTCAACGCCATCGACTACGACCCCGAGACCAAGACCTACTACATCCGCAGCCGGTTCTACGGAAGCAAGTGCTTCACCCTGGATCAGAACTTCCGGATCATCAGCGACGCCACCATGCCCACGGTCTGGCAGACCCGGTCCGTCCAGAGCTGTACTTCCCTGGGGGATTATTTTCTCCTCTCCCAGTCCTGGTACCAGTCCTCATCGAAGAACTCCCTCACCATCTTTGACAAGGCCGGGACCATGATCCAGCACATCAAGGTCAAGGTGTCCGGCGAGCTGGAGTCCCTCTTCTTCATCGGCGACCAGCTCTACGCCACAGTGCACAAGCATGTGACCAGCGGCTACATGACCGGATTCATCTTCCGGATCCTGCTCTAGCAGGATGCACTCCTTCAGACGACAAAAGCTGCCGCGGCAGAGATCTGCTGCGGCAGCTTGTTTATTTTCGTGATATATCCAGCGGGATCAGGCAGGGCGTCTGTTACTTGCTGATCTTCTCCAGTCCGCCCATGTAGGGCCGGAGGACCTCCGGGATGACCACGGAGCCGTCTTCCTGCTGATAGTTCTCCAGGATGGCTGCCACGGTACGGCCCACTGCCAGACCTGATCCGTTCAGTGTGTGAACGAATTCCGGCTTGGCCTTTTCTTCCGGACGGAACCGGATGTTGGCTCTGCGGGCCTGGAAGCTCTCGAAGTTGCTGCAGGAGGAGATCTCCACGTATCTGCCGTAGCTGGGCATCCAGACTTCCACGTCATAGGTCATGGCAGAGGAGAAGCCCAGGTCGCCGGAGGACAGACGGACAACGCGATAGGGAATGTCCAGCTTTTGCAGGATCTCTTCCGCGTTGTTGGTCAGGGACTCCAGCTCATCATAGGAGGTGGAGGGCTCTACGAACTTGACCATCTCGACCTTGTTGAACTGGTGCTGACGGATCAGGCCTCTGGTGTCACGGCCGGCGCTGCCCGCTTCTGCCCGGAAGCAGGGCGTGTAGGCGGTGTAATAGATGGGCAGATCATCCGCCGAAAGGATCTCGTTGTCCAGCAGGTTGGTCACCGGGACCTCTGCGGTAGGAATCAGGAAGAAGTCTTTCTGGGGGATGTAGAACATATCCTCTTCGAACTTGGGCAGCTGGCCGGTGCCGGTCATGGCCATGCGGTTCACCATGAAGGGCGGCAGGATCTCGGTGTAGCCCTGCTCTTCTGTGTGCAGATCCAGCATGAAGTTGATGACGGCTCTCTCCAGACGGGCGCCCATACCCTTATAGACGGTGAACCGGGTGCCTGCGATCTTGGCAGCCCGCTCGAAATCCAGGATGTCCAGGTCCTCGCCGATGTCCCAGTGGGCCTTCATCTCAAAAGACTCTTCCCGCGGGGTCCCCCACTTGCGCAGTTCCACGTTGTCGCTGTCATCCACGCCCTCCTGTACATCCTTGTAGGGTGTGTTGGGCACGTTGAGCAGGGCGTCCCGCAGCGCGGCTTCTGTCTCGGAGACCTGGGCATCCAGCGCCTTGATCTCATCGCTGAGCTTCTTCATCTCCGCCATCAGCTCTGTGGTGTCTTTGCCTTCCTTCTTGTAGACCGGGATCTGCTTAGACGCTGTCTTCTGATGATTCTTCATCTGCTCCACGGTGGCCAGGATCTCTCTTCTCTTCTTGTCCAGCTCCACCACATTGCTCAGTCCGAAGTCGCCCTTGCCTCGCAGTTCGACCGCCTTCTTCACACCTTCATAATCTTCTCTGATTCTCTTGATGTCCAGCATGTTTATTCCTCCATCATTCCATTGATTTACTGACACTTAAAACAGGTTCTTCTTGTACATCAGATACATTCTGATCAGCTGCTCGGTCTTGGTCTGCATTTCCACCAGAAGATCCGAGGCGGTTTCATAATCTTTTTCCCTGAGGGCGTTGACGATCCGGGTCAGGAGGCAGGTCTCCGCCACGGTGTTCCTGCCCAGATAATCCCGCAGTTTGGAGATCTTCTCCCAGCTGCGGCGGTCATAGTCCACAGATTCGCCCTCCGTATGGGCCTTGCGGCAGCGCCGCAGGGTATTCATGGTGTCCGGGATGATCCGGTTGCGCAGCTCCGTCTCCCACTGGGAGATCACCGCCTCCCGGTAGGATGCCAGCGTGGTGGTGGTCATCACATTATCCCGCTGGAAAATGGCCAGCTTTTCCGGGTAGAGGTCGAATGCCTGAATGTTCTCCCAGACCGTCCGGGGCGCTCTGCCGAAATAGCGGTCACGCTCCTCTTCCGTATATTCATCAAAGACGTCCCGCTCACTGCGGTACATTCTGTCTTTGTCCAGATAGAAATCCTCTTCGCCGTATTCCTTGGAGATGGACTTCTCCAGATCCTCCGGCGTCTTCCCCGCTTCCAGCGCGGCTTTGATCCCGTCCAGCATAGCCATATAGGAGGCGGCCAGGACCAGATAGGTATTGCTCTTGGGATTGGGCGAACGCAGTTCGAACCGGGTGGCCATGGGGCTGCCTGTCTCCCGGATCAGACCCACCAGGACGGTACGGTTCCGGGAAGGAGTCTGGGCCGTATGTCCCAGGGAGGTCACGGTACAGACCGGAGCCTCGTAGCCGGGCTTCAGCCGGTTCAGCGAATCGTTGGTGGAACTGACGAAGGGATTGATCACATCGTAGTTCTTCAGAAGTCCCATCAGGGCGCCGAAGCCCACCGGGCTCAGGAACTGATTCCGCTCGTCCTTCGGCGCGAACAGGTTCACCATCCTGCCGTCCTTCAGCTTCGCTGCCACGCCCATATGGGTATGCTCTCCGCTGCCGGCGATGCCCACCATGGGCTTGGCCATGAAGGTGACATCCAGTCCGTACAGGCGGAAGATGTCACGGACCACATATTTGATGTGGTTCTCATTGTCCGCTGCCTGCACCGCGGAGGAGTATTTCCAGTCGATCTCCAGCTGTTCCATCACGTGGTCGTAGTTTCCGGAGTTCTCCAGCTTGGCCTTGACGCCGCCCACTTCCTTGTGGCCCATTTCCATGTCGAAGCCGTATTGCTCCAGGACCAGCATGACCTCTTCCAGGGCGGTCCGCACGGGACCGGAGGTCCTCTTCCAGTACTGCTCCTTCAGCATCTGGGCCGTGGAGAGCTGTTCTCTGTCCGCGTCGTCTTCCGGCGACCGGACCCAGAATTCCAGCTCGGTGGCCGCGGTGATCACGATCTCGTCGATGTCCTCCCGTCCGTCGATATCCATGTGTTCGAATACATAAGGGTGCTTTTCCAGCAGGTCCAGCAGGTCGCTCTTGAAGTTCCGGATGGCGTCCCGGAGGATGACCCGGGAGCCTACGCCTTCATCATCATTGTGGACCAGGGAGGACGGGATCCGCAGGGTGCCCACCGGCAGCCCGGTCTCCGGATCCGGATAGCTGAAATTGTGATCCACGAACCAGTTGACCGTGGTGTCCGGAATGATGTCCACCTTGGCGTTGTTCAGTTTCGCGATCCTGGGAAGAACAACGGAGGAGCCGTCGGTCTGCACGCCTTCCCGGAGGAATTTGCCGATGTCCTTCAGGAACTCCCGCACCGGGATCTTCTCATCTGTGTCATGTCCGCCGATATCGATCCCCACCAGGGAAACGAACTTGATCTCCGGATGCGCCAGCAGGGTCTTCCGGATCTGGTCCACCCCGTGCCGGTCCGCGGAAATCTTAAACAGCATCTTGCTGAAATCGTAATTGAGCATGGCCTGCCTTTCCACTTAAGCGCTGATATAATTGCAAAATCTCTTTATAACGAGAAACATTCCCGAAGTGCTCCCCGGGAATGTTCTGATCTTCTTGTCTTCGTAAACTTACAAAGCGCTGCCGCCCGGTGAGACCGACAGCCGATGACTGCGGTTTTAGTCTGCCAGCTGGTTCAGGTAATCCTCCAGCTCGTCCATGTATCTGCCATACTTGGACCAGTTGCCGTCCTTCAGCGCATCCTGCGCATTGTCGTAGGCGCCCTGGGCCAGTTCGATGAGCTCGGTCTGGCTCAGCTGCTGATCTCCGCCTTCCTGCTGGTCTTCGCCGCCGGCGATCTCTTCACTGCCCTTGCTGTCATGGGCGCTGCCTTCTCCGAACAGGGAGTTGAGCGCTTCCGCCAGCGTGGATTCATAAGCGATCTCATCCCCGTAGACGACGATGACACGCTTGACTTCCGGGATACTGGAATTGGTCGCTTCCAGATAGACCGGCTCCACGTAGAGGAGAGAATCCTCGATGGGAATCACGAACAGGTTGCCCCGGCTGTACTTGGAACCGGAGGAATCCCACAGGGAGAACTCCTTGGAGATCTCTGTGTTCTGGTCGATCTGGGCCTCTACCTGCATGGGTCCGTAGACCACCTTGCTCTTGGGCATCTGGTAGAGCACCAGTTTACCGTATTCTTCTCCATCGTTTCTGGCCACCAGAAGTCCCATCAGGTTCCTCTTGTCCTTGGGCGAGAAGGGAATGGAGTTGACGAATTCCGCCTTCGCTTCTCCGGGCAGCTTCATGATGTAGTAATTGGGCGTCATGGTCTTCTCTTCGGTACCATAGATCTCATCAGCGATCTGCCACAGGTCCTCGTTCTGATAGAAGACCTTCACATCGTTCATGTGATATCTCTGATAGATCTCCGCCTGGATATTCAGCAGTGTTCCCGGGTATCTGATGTGCGCCCGCAGGCCTTCCGGCATCTCGCTGAGATCCTTGAAGAGCTTCGGATAGATGTTCTTGAAGGTCTGGGCGATGGCGTCATCTGCATCCACGATATAGTAGTTGGTATCGCCGTTGTAGGCGTCCACGACCACCTTGATGGAGTTGCGGACATAGTTGACATCCGTTTCCGGGCTGTAGGGCTCGGAATAGGGATAGCGGTTGGTCGCTGTGTAGGCGTCGATGATCCAGTAGAGCTTGCCGTCCACCGTGGTCATGTATGGATCCTCATCGTAATCCAGATAGGGCATGATGGTCCGGACACGCTGCATGATGTTGCGGTTGATCAGGATCCTGGAGCTGCCCTTGACGTTGCCGGAAACCAGCATCTTCAGGCTCTTCTCACGAACGGAGAACATGAGCCTTGTCAGCAGGTTCGTCTTGATGCCCGCGTTGCCTTCGTACTGGCAGTACTTGTTGCTGTTGCCGTCCGGATAATCGAACTCATCTTCAGATGTGTTGACCAGGATATAGTCGTTGGTCATCTCGCCGAAGTAGATCGACGGCTGGCTCACCTGCAGATCCACCACGGATTCCGGCGGGATGTTCCCGATCAGGACATCCGGCTGTCCGCTGGCTGTGATCTTGTCTACCCGGGACAGGGTCACGCCGTAGCCGTGGGTGTATTTCAGATGACGGTTCAGCCAGGTATTGCTGATCTTTTCCTCGTCGATCTCCCGGCTGGCCAGGAATGTCTGTGTGTAGTCTCCGTCGATGGTGTACCGGTCCACATCCACGTCATTGAACTCATAGTACTGACGGATACTCTGGGTCTGGTTGTAGAAAGTCTTCGTGGGTGAATAATCGTTGATCCGGATGTTGGAGATGGTCTCTTCATTGGCGGCGATATCGTCGCTGGTCAGATCCTGGGTCGCCTTGAAGGCCCTGGTGTCGACCGCATCCAGTCCGTAGGCGTACTGGGTGTATTCGATGTTCCGCTCCAGATACTTGCTTTCCTTGTTGATCTCGTCCGGCTGGACCACCAGGCTCTGGACCAGCATTCCGCCGCCGACGCCGATGATGCCCACCGCGATCATGATCAGGGGCACCGCCACCGCGGGTTTGAAACGCTTCTTTCCGATACCGATGGCTACGCCGATGGCAGCGAACACGGACAGACCCATCAGGATCCGGTACATCCACATGGTCACGTTGACATCGGTGAATCCTGCGCCATAGACTGCGCCGGTGCTGCCGAAGAGCAGGTCATACTGCTTCAGGAAGAAATAGACGCCCAGCATCAGGAAGAAGAGCACACCCACCAGGATCAGCTGCTTCTGCGCGATGTGGAGAAGCAGACGCACGTTCTGGTTGTCAAACTGACTTCTCTGCGCCTTCCGCTTCACGCCGGCCCCGGGACCTCCTTTGCCGAAGGGGCCGTTCGGGCCGCGGAACTGTTTGCTGAACTTGTCGAACATGCCGTTGATCTCGCTGAACGGATTGTTGTCGTCCATGCGGGCGCCGGTGTACCGCTCCTCGTCATCTTCCGCTTCATATCCGTACTCGTCCTGCGCTTCCTCCGGCTCGTCCACCTGCTCGAACATCCGGGGGGTACGCACCGTCAGCAGAACCATGTAATAGATAAACGTAAGCAGCGCAAAAGCGACGATCAGCAGGATCACGCCGGCATTGAGCTGTTCGATGAAATTCAGTTTAAAGACATAAAAAGAAATGTCGTTCTTGTACAGCGGGTCCGAGATCCTGAAATCCGTACTGTTCAGGAACTGCAGGGTCTGGAACCAGAGTCTGGTCACCGCGAAATACGTGGCCACCACGCCGAAGGCGCCGCCCAGCCCCCAGGATATGAGGTTCAGTTTCCGGTGGTCCGTTTCCTCATCCGAATCCACCCGCTTCATGTAGCCTTTCTTCAGGAACTTCAAATAGACATAGGCCAGGAACGTCACGATGATGAACACCGGCACACCGATCTTCAGCTGCGTGAAGAGCTTGGTCAGGAATACGGAAACGTACCCCAGTTCACGGAACCACATGAAATCCGTGATCCATCCGATCAGCGCCACAAACAAAAGTACGATGAGGAGGATGACGATAATGATCCCCTTCGCTCCCAGCTTTCGCTTCTTATTCGATTTTTTATCTTCCAATTCCAAAATCCTCCTGTAAGAAGTTTCGTCTTGTCATATCAATGCTCCTGAAAATCAGCCCGGAAATGTTCCTCCGCCGGATCAGCCGGTGATCATGTGAATGATGCTGTTCAGGATGTTGTCGATGTATTCAGCCGCGCCGCTGGTGGGAGCCAGAAGCTTGATGCCGATGCCCGCCAGTTCCAGCGCGAAAATGAGGCACAGAATGATCAGGATGATCATCAGGATCACACGGCCCGCGCCGCCCTTGGACTTCGTCTGTACATCTTCGGGTGTATATGTTTCAACAGCTGCAGACGCCGCGCGTTTTTCTTCCTTCGCCAGGCGCTTCGCTTCTTTTTCTTTTTCCTTCTCAAGCTTCTTCAGCTCTTTCGCGGAGAGGGGCTTGCCCGCTGCCGCCGCGGTCTGCGCCACGGTGCCGGCGTCCATCCAGTCTGCCGGTTCGTCGATGTGCGGCATGGGCATGACCATGGTGTCTTCCAGACCCGGTTTTGATCCTGCAGCCGGTGCTGCCGGAATCTCTGCCGCAGGCGCTTCCTTCACCGCCGGCGCTGCCGGGATCTCTTCTTCCGGTGCTGCCGGGATCTCGACCGCAGGAATCACTTCTTCCTGGATCGCCGGAGCTTCTTCTGCCGGCGCCGCCGGAATCTCGACCGCCGGGATCTCAGCCTCCGCTGTTTCTTCTGCAAAGGCTGGCGCTTCTTCTGTAATGAACTCCTCTGACACGTCCGCATTCATATCCGGCCATACCAGGGATTCGGTAAACTTATGATATGTGGGAGTCTCTTCCGCTGCCGGGATCTCAGTTTCAGGGATCTCGGCCGGGATCTCTTCCTGCACCGCTTCCGCCTGCGGCTCTGCGCCGGAGACGCTGGCGAACTGACTCAGCAGATCATCGATCTCGCTGAGCTTCTGCTCCAGTCTTTCCTTGCCTTCGCCGGCTGCGGGCTGTTCCTGGGCAGGCGCAGCTTCTGCTGCCGGGGCAGCCTCTGCGATCGCTTCTTCAGCTGCGGGAGCTGCTTCAGCAGTGGCTTCTTCGGCTGCGGG
>CAMNJK010000035.1 GCA_946541435.1 uncultured Bacillota bacterium | reverse complement strand
GCGATGATGCCCTGGGAAGTGACCGTGTCCGACAAAGCCCGGAACAGGTTCTTCTCCAGATACAGGGCCCGGTCCTCCGGGATCCAGTCCGGAAGATCTGTCCCTTCACAGGCAAAAATCTTCTCTATCATGAGTCCCGTTTCCAGCGCGTCCCGCAGAGGTTTCATGCCCTCCAGCAGATACCGCCCTGACTGGTCCCGGGATTTCTTTCGGAGAAGTTTGCAGGCGTTTTTATAGGTACTGTTCTCTCTGGAAGTGATAACTTTCATATAAACTTGGGACCGGTTTTCCCGATCCTGCAAGTACACCAATAGCCGGTGGCATTTCACCGGCTATTGGAAACCTGTTAATCTCTTATCTCTTCAGGAAATCCGGAATGTCGATTCCCGGGATCTTGTCGTAGGAAGCGGTATTCCTTGCCGGGGGCACATGTGCCGGCGCCGGCTCGCTGTCCAGTTCCACGCTGGGGCGAAGCTCCGGAATAACTCTCTCTTCACGCATATCCCGTTCCCTTGCTGTCGGCGGTTTCTCGAAGCCGGCCGCGATGACGGTGATGGCGATCTCATCCTGCATCTCGTCCTTGATGGAGGTACCGAGAATGATGATCGCGTTGTTGTCCGCCTCTTCCTCGATCCTGGATGCGACTCTGTCGACGTCGAACATGGTCAGTCCGTTGCCGCCGGTGATGTTGATCAGGACGGCTCTCGCGCCGGAGATCTTGGTCTCCAGAAGCGGGCTGTTGATGGCGCTGGAAACAGCGTCGTCCAGCTTGTTGTCGCCGGAGCCTCTGCCCACGCCCATGTGTACGATGCCGCGATCCTTCATGATGGTGGTGACATCCGCGAAGTCCAGATTGATCAGTGCATCGTCAACGATGATATCGGAGATGCCCTGTACGCCCTGACGGAGCACATCGTCTGCCAGCGCGAACGCTTCCAGAAGGGATGTCTGCTCCTGTACTGTCTCCAGCAGCTTGTCATTGGGGACGACCACCAGAGAGTCAACATATTTCTTCAGGAATTTGATACCCAGTTCAGCGTGCTCACTCCGCTTCTTGCCTTCGAACCGGAACGGCTTGGTTACAACACCGACGGTCAGGATACCCATATCCTTGGCGATCTTGGCGATGATCGGCGCTGCTCCGGTACCGGTGCCGCCGCCCATGCCGCAGGTGATGAACACCATGTCGGACCCGGTGATGAACTTCTGCAGATCCTCCAGATTCTCTTCTGCGGACTTCTGTCCGACCTCAGGATTGCCGCCGGCGCCCAGACCCTTGGTGAGCTTCTCACCGATCTGGACCTTTGTCTCTGCCCTGTTCTTGGCAAGTGCCTGTTTATCTGTATTGACCGCGATAAATGTTACGCCCTGCATTCCTGCTTCGATCATCCGGTTGATAGCGTTGCAGCCGCCGCCGCCGACGCCGATGACCTTGATTTCCTGCAGGTTCGATTCGTTTACTTCAAACTGTAGCATGGAATACCTCCCCATATCTTGAAAAACTACATGTAGTATATCATATTAGTTTTGAGGCGTAAAGGAACAATAATTATTATCCCCAATGTTTATCATTCCCATTTCATTGCCCTCCTGATAGAGCTTATAGACCACGGATTTCAGCTCTCCGTTCTCGATGCTTTTCACCAGATTGTCGTACCGTCCCCGGCAGCTCAGGTGGTCAAAAATGTGCACCTGGACCATGCTCCCCCGGATGTTGATCCGCTTGAAATACAGGTCTCCTTTTTCCGTGATGTCGATGAGGTCCCTGGCCATCCGGTAGGTGCCCGTCTCCTTGACTTTGATCTTCTCCCCCACCACCGATCCGGTCACGTGGATGTTGTTGATCATGGTCACGTCCTGCTGGTTCTTGGCGGTCTTGAGCACCATGCCCTCCTTGTCGGTGAGGACATAATAGGGGGTGCCTTTCTTGGTGTACCGGACGAACTGCATGGCCGCCTCCCGTTCTGTGACGATGATCTCAACAGATCCTGGAAGGTGGCGGTCGATGTTCACCTTCTCGATAAAGCGGTTCTTCTTGATATTCAGCTTGGCCCGGATGGGATTCACGAAGAGGATGCTGTCTCCCTTCCGGATCTTGGAATGTTTTCGGATGTTCTTGTCGCTCACCGTGCGGTTGCCGATGACCGCGATCTCGGTGATCTGAAAATATGGCAGGGTCCCCACGAAAATAAACACTGCGACCAGCCCGGCCGCGATCAGGATCCGGCGGACCCAGTGTTTTTTCCTGTGTTTTCTGCGCTTCCGGTTGGCTCCCACAAAGGTCCTGCCGCCGTCGTCCTCCTCCGTCTCTTCGCCGGCGTCGTCGCCTGCGTCGTCGCCGGTGTCGTCGAAAGAGTCGGTGTAGTCGCCGGTGTCCCGGTAGGGTTCCGCAGGCTCTGCGTCTTCGGCGGTCTCTTCCAGACCCTCCGCGTCCTCCGCAGCGTCTTCCGCGTCCTCCGCAGATTCTTCCGCGGCTGTTTCCGGTTCTTCCGTCTGTTCTTCCGCTTCCGCCGGGGCCGTTTGTTCAGCCGGGGCTCCGGCCGCTGTCTCTGCCCCGGACGCCGCTTCAGGATCCACGGTCCCTTCCGGCTCCGTCACAGCTTCCTTCCTGGGTACCTTCTCTATGCGCAGTGTGTCTCTTGTGACCTGCTCACTCATTTCCTGAAGTCCTCAAATATGGTGTCACAGATGACCTGCACAGCTGCTTCGGCGCCGCAGGATCTGCTGGCCTCCGACATCTCATGCAAAAGCTGGCGATCACTGCGCAGCGCTTCTATGCGGGCTGTCAGCGGATCATTCTCCAGATCCTTCTCCTCGATGACGATGGCGCCGCCCTTCTCTGCCACGGCCATGGCATTGTAGTACTGATGGTTCTCCGCCGCGCCGGGGAACGGAATGAAGATGGCCGGAACACCGCACACGGTGACCTCCGCCACGGTCAGGGCGCCGCTGCGGCTGATAATCAGGTCCGCCGCCGCCAGGCGTCTGGACATATCGTGGATGTACTCCCAGATCTCGATGTTGTCGCCAAGGGTCATGCCTTTTTCCTTCAGCTCCGTCATGATGGCATCATAATAGTAGCTGCCGGCGCCCAGCCAGATCCGGGTCTCATTTCTGCCGCTGTATTCCCGGATGATGTTCATCATCTCCCGGTTCAGTCTGCCTGCCCCCTGGCTTCCGCCGAAGGCCAGCACCACGAAGGTATCCTCCGGGATGCCCAGTTCTTCTCTGATTTTCCCGCGGTCGATCCCCACGAATTCACTGCGGACAGGGTTGCCGGTCAGGACCAGCTTTTGCTTGTCCGGGAAATACTCTCCGGCCTTCTCGAAGCCCAGAAAGATCCTGCGGGCCTTCCGCCCCAGGAACTTGTTGGTCTTGCCGGGGATGGCGTTCTGTTCCTGCAGATAGCACGGGATCCCTGCCTTCTCCGCCATGGAGACCATGGGCATGCTGGCGTATCCGCCGGTGCCGATCACCATATCCGGCTGAAAGCTTTTGATCAGCTCTTTGGCCTGGGCCCGTCCCTTGAGCACCCGCTTCACCGACCGGATGCTGCCCCGGAGGGTCCTGCTGAAGCCGTCCGCGTTGATCAGTGTGATCTCATATCCGGATTCCGGCACCAGATCCCGTTCCATGCCGATCTCGGAACCGACGAAAAGGATCTCCGCCGTTTCATCCCTTCTCCTTATTTCATCCGCGATGGCCACCGCCGGATAGATGTGTCCGCCGGTCCCGCCGCAGGTCATGATCACTTTCATATAGGTCT
Organism: uncultured Bacillota bacterium; assembly: GCA_946541435.1. Lineage (GTDB taxonomy): Bacteria > Bacillota > Clostridia > Peptostreptococcales > Anaerovoracaceae > Lentihominibacter. The sequence goes on along the minus strand of CAMNJK010000035.1, from coordinate 6,765 downwards.
CCCTTCCAGATACGGCTTCTGCCGTGAAATGTTGAGCAGTACTCCTGCAGAAAACAGGAAGATCAGGATGCCGTTGCCTCCGTAACTGATGAACGGCAGGTTGATGCCGGTCGCCGGCATGGAAGCCGTGACTACGGCGATATTCAGGATCACCTGAAGGGCCACCATGATCACCACGCCGGATGCCAGCAGCATGCCGAACCGGTCCGGTGCGTTGATGGCGATGTGCATTCCCCTCCAGATAAAGACAGCATAGACGCCGATCAGGGCCAGGATCCCGATGTATCCCAGTTCCTCCCCGATGATGGCAAGGATAAAGTCATTCTGCGGTTCCGGCAGGTACAGGCTCTTCTGGACACTGTGGCCCAGGCCCAGGCCCGTGAGGCCGCCGGATCCCAGCGCCAGCAAAGACTGGGCGACCTGATAACCCTCTCCGTACAGATCCGCGAAGGGATTGAGAAAGTTGGTGATCCGGTTGTACCAGTAGCTGCCGGGCATGAACAGGATGATGGAGAGCAGACCGAATGCACCGGCGCCGCCCACCAGCAGGACCCAGAGCCAGTTCATCCCAGCCACCAGCAGCATGGCCACGGCAATGCCGCAGATGGTGATGGCCGTGGAAAGGTTTGGCTGCTGAACGATCAGAAAAGCGCAGAGAAGGGTCACCGCCATGACCGGCAGGATGCCCAGCAGGAAGGACCTGGCCCGGGCAGGCCTTTCTCCCAGGAACCATGCCGTAAACAGGATGATCCCCAGTTTCGCCCACTCTCCGGGCATGAAGGTCAGACCGCCGACGCCCAGCCACCGCCGGGCGCCGTTGCGTACAACACCCACAAAAAGCACCGCTACCAGTGACAGTACCACGAAGATCAGTACCACCAGAGCGATCTTCTTGTAAAGACGATAATCGATGCAGATCCCGGCTCCCATGAGAGCCAGTCCCACCATGATCCAGATCCCATCCCTGACCAGGTAGTAGAACGGCGTGCCGTTCACGCTGATGGAGGAATAGTAACTGGCGCTGAACACCATGACCAGACCGAAGACAGTCAGGACCAGCGTCGACAGCAGGAACAGGGAATCCACCGATTGGATGTTCAGGGACGCAACTTTTGAACGCATGTCTTGAAATGTTCCCCTCTCTCTTCAAAACTCTTATACATATCCCAGCTGGCGCATGCCGGCGACAGCAGGACCACGTCTCCCGGCACCGCTTCCCGGGCGGCCTCTCTGACGCACTCCTCCATGTCGGCGCACATGACGATATTGCTGAAGCCCGCCTGCTCCGCGGTCTCGCGGATCTTCTCCGCTGTGACGCCCAGCAGGACCAGCTTTTTTACCCGGCCGTCAAAGGCCTGGACGAATTCCGTGAAGTCCGACGCCTTGTCGTATCCGCCGGCGATCAGGATGATGTTCTCCTTCATGGCCTCGATGGCCTTGATGGCCGCGTCGGGATTGGTACCCTTGGAGTCATTCACATAGCGGACCCCGTCGATCTCCGCCACCGGCTCGATCCTGTGCTCCACGCCGCCGAAGCTGCGGCAGACCTGTCCGATCACCGCGGGATCCACCCCTGCGAAATAGCTGACCGCGGCTGCCGCCAGCGCGTTCTCCAGGTTGTGGCTTCCCGGGATCTTCAGTTCATCCGCGCCGCAGATGATGACCTCTTCCCCGTCCTTCCGCCGGATCACGATCTGTCCGTCTCTGACGAAGGCGCCGGTGTCCAGGAGTTCCTTCCTGCTGAAGGGGATCACTTCTGCCGGGCAGTCATCCGCCAGGGCATAGCACAGGGGGTCATCGTAGTTGACCACGCAGTACTGGTCGGCGCTCTGGCGTCCGAAGATCCGGGCCTTGGCCGCCCCGTAGTTTTCCATGGTCTTGTGGCGGTTCAGATGGTCCGGTGTCAGGTTCAGGATCGCTGATACCTCCGGCCGGAAGGCGTCCACCGTCTCCAGCTGGAAGCTGCTGATCTCCGTCACCATCCATCCGTCATCGGAGCACTCCCGCGCCCCTTTGATCACGGGCACGCCGATGTTGCCTACCACGTAGGTTTCTCTGCCCGCCGCCTTGAATATTTCACCCACCAGGGTCGTGGTGGTGGTTTTTCCGTTGGTTCCGGTGATGCCGACATACCGGCCGCGGCTGATCCGGTAGGCCAGTTCCAGCTCGCCGATGATCTCGGCCCCGCCAGCCTTTGCATTGGTCACAAACGGCAGGTCCACCGGCACGCCGGGACTCAGCACCAGCATGTCATAGACGCCCATGTCCCTGGGTGTCTCCGCGAACCATCCGCGCACCCGGGCATCCCGCAGCTTCTTCAGCAGCTCAGGATCGATGTTCTCCTCCGGTTTGCTGTCCTGCACGGACACCTCCGCCCCCTGATGCAAAGCCAGGTCGAGCGCCGCTTCACCGGACCGTCCCAGTCCGACGATCAGTACTTTTTTATTCTTCAGGATCAGATTCTCTTCTGTCATGTTGTTTTCCTTCCATAGTAGTGTATTCAAAATCGGCATCAGGCCGGTTTCAGGACCAGCCTCAGGCCAGGACGATCAGTCCCACGATGCAGCACAGGGCCGTGAAAGCCCAGAACATTCCCACCACCTGGGTCTCCTTCATGCCGCACATCTCGAAATGGTGGTGGATCGGCGCCATCTTGAAGATCCGCTTGCCGTGGGTCAGCTTGAAGTAGCCGACCTGCAGGACCACCGACAGGGCCTCGATCACATACAGGAGGCCGATGATCAGGAGCAGCAGCTCCAGTTTCATGACGATGGCCGCCGCCGCGATGCCGCCGCCCAGGGCCAGGGATCCCGTATCTCCCATGAAGATCTTGGCCGGGTTCTTGTTGAACACCAGGAATCCCAGACATCCGCCGCAGAGGGCCGCGAAGAAGATGATCCCGGAAAGGGTATCCGCATCTACGCCCGTGGGCTTGCCCGAGAAGATCAGGCCGGCGATCACGAAGGCCGCGGACACCAGCGCTGTCACGCCGGAGGCCAGGCCGTCCAGACCGTCCGTCAGATTCACCGCATTGGTCATGGCCAGCACGGCGAAGACCACGAAGGGGATATACAGGAAGCCGAAATCCACATAGATATCGACTCCCGGGATATAGACCATGCTGCCGTGTCCGGAGTAGATCCGGAACACGATGCCGAAGGCAATGGCAAAGGCCGCCTGACATGCAAACTTGGGCTTCACCTTGAAGCCCTCGTTCTGCTTCTTGATCACTTTCAGATAGTCATCCAGGAAACCGACGAAGCCGAAGCCCAGGAAGACCAGCAGGATGATCAGCATGCTGGCCAGAGCGTAGCCGCCGTTGATGATGGCGCTGATCAGCGCCGCCGCGCAGGTGGCGATGATGATGCTGATGCCGCCCATGCTGGGGGTGCCGGCTTTTGCGTAGTGGGATTTCAGTCCCTCTTCCCGGATGTTCTGTCCCGCCTTCCTGCGGAGAAAGGGGATCTCATATTTCGTTATGATCACGGCGATCACGAAGGCCGCCGCTGCTGTAATCAGTATTGTCGCTGTCATTGTTTCCTGCAGTTCTGTGTTTGTTTCGGTAATATTGATGTTTCAGTCCTCTTCGGCCAGGGCGCTGACGATCTCTTCCATCTGCATGCCCCGGGATGCCTTCACCAGGATCAGATCCCCGGTTTCAAGCAGGCTGTCCTTTTTCTTCAGGAAGGCTTCCTTGGTGGGGAAATAATCGGTCCGGGTCTCTCCGCCGGCGGCGCCGTCCGCGATGTTCTTCGCCAGCGGGCCGATGGCGATCAGCTGGTCGATGCCGCAGCTGCGGGCGAAAACGCCCACGCCGAAGTGAAGCTTTTCTGTCTGGTCGCCCAGCTCGTACATCTCGCCCAGGATGGCGACGCGCCTGCCGGCGCTGCTCTGCTGCAGCACCTTCAGAGCCGCCTTCATGGAATCCGGGCTGGCGTTATAAGTATCGTCGATGACGGTCCACCGGTCACCCCGGAGGATCCTGAGCCGGCGGCCGGTGAGCTCGACTTTTTCCAGCCCTGCCATGATCTCCTCCGGACTCTCGCCCAGCCGCTCTCCCACGGCAGTCGCCACCGCGGCATTGTAGGCGTTGTGTCTTCCCGGGACCGGGATGTGGATCTGCCGGGCGATCTCACGGTGTTCCAGATGGAATGTCACGCCGTCGATCCCATGATCTTCGATGTCCGACAGGATGAAATCGCTCTTCCCGTTGGTGCCCACGAAGAGGCTTTCGTAGTCGCCCGCGGTCCGTTCTCTGTTCAGGTACTCATCGTCATAAACGAAGACCATTGTACCCCCTTCGTCCGCCGGACGCAAGTGGTTCGTCACTTCCATTTTTGCCCTGAAAATGCCGTCACGGCTTCCCAGGTTTTGCATATGCGCCACGCCGATGTTGGTGATCACGCCGATCTGCGGGCGGACGATCTCCGCCAGCCGGTCGATCTCCCCGAAATCACTCATTCCCATCTCCAGGACGACAGCCCGGTAGCTGTCGTCCAGAGTAAAGATGGAGATAGGAAGTCCCACATCGTTGTTGTAGTTTTTAAGGTTTCTTCCGCATTTGAATTTTTCGTTCAGGACATACCAGATCATGTCTCTGGTGGATGTCTTTCCCACGCTTCCGGTCACCGCCACCCGGATCAGATCCAGCTGGTCCAGATAGTATTTGGCCAGCTCGCCCATGGCGTACACGGTGTCATCCACCAGGATGGCGTTCAGGTCCGCGTCCGCCGGCAGCAGGCTCTCGTCGGAGATCAGGTAGGTCCTGCACCCCTGTTCCAGGGTCTGGGGGATGAAGCTGTGGCCGTCCCGGTTGGGGCCTTTGATGCACACGAACAGATCTCCCCGGCCGCACTCTCTGGAATCGTGCCGTACGCCGGTGATCATCTCTTCGCTGCATCTGCGCACGCATCTGCCGCCCGTTGCCTTTATGATTTCATCTATGGTGATTGGTTTCATTTCTGTCAATAACTCCTTCTGCTGTCATCTATCGGTACAGGAAGACCTTGGTTCCCCGCTTCACTTTGGTTCCGGCCACCGGATACTGTTTGATGACCAGGTAATCATCGCTGCCGTCGGAGCTGTCCAGATCGTATGCCAGGCCTTTGCTCTCCAGAACGCCTGCCGCGTCACTGGCGCTTTTGCCTACCACATCCGGGATCTTCACCGGCTTGGATTTGCCGCCGTCTTCGTCTTCATCTGTTGTCTCCGCCGCGATGTTCAGATAGGGCAGAGTCTTGCTCAGCACGTCCCTGACCCGGGGCGCCGCTGTGACGCTGCCGAACCGGACGCCCTTAGGGCTGTCGATGATGATCAGCACCGCGATCTCCGGATCGTCCATGGGCGCCATGCCGATGCAGGAGGAATAGGTGTCGCCGCCGTATCCCACGCCGCTGTCGCTCAGCTTATTGGCGGTTCCTGTCTTCGCGCCCACGCGGTATCCTTTCACCGCTGCCGCTGCTGCGCCGCCGCCGTCCGCGACGAACTCCATGATCTTGCAGAGGTCGCTGGCGGTCTTCTCAGATACGGTGCGGCGGACCACTTCCGGCTCAAACTCCTCCACGGTCTTCCCGTCCGCATCAGTCATGGCCTTCACCAGACGGGGCTTCATCAGCTTGCCGCCGTTGCCCAGGGAGGATACTGCCGTGATCAGCTGGATGGGCGTTACCGCAACGCCCTGGCCGAACCCGATGGTGGCCAGGCCGATGTCACCGGCGCTGTCCCGGTCCTGCAGGATGGCCGTGGTCTCGCCCGGAAAATCGATGCCGGTCTTCTGGGTGATCCCGAACACGTCCAGATAATCGTAAAACTTATCGATGCCGATCTTCAGGGCCAGCTGCATGAACACCGGGTTGCAGGAATTGCTGACCGCTTCCTTCAGAGTCTCTGTACCGTGGGAGTCCGGGTAAAGCCAGCACTGGATGAACCGGCCGCCCACAGTATATCCGCTGTTGCATTCGTATGTCTTCTTCAGGTTGGTGATGTTCTCTTCCAGGGCCGTGGATGTGGTGAGGAGCTTGAAGGTGGATCCCGGCTCATACACATCGCAGATCAGGGAGTTTCTCCACATGTCCGCCAGATAGGCGGTCTGCTCTTCATCGCTCATCTTCTTGAAGGCCTTCCGGTCTTCTTCATTGGACGGCTTCATGGGTTCGTTCAGGTCAAAGGACGGATACTGTCCCATGGCCATCACGTCGCCGGTCTTCACGTTCATGACGATGCCCAGCGCCCGCTTGGACTTGCAGGTCTCCACGCCCTTCTGCAGGGCTTCCTCCAGATAATGCTGGACCACGTGATCCAGGGTGGTCACCAGATTGTAACCATCCTTGGCCTTGTAATACCGTTCTTCATCGTAGGTGGTGGTCAGCTGTCTGCCGCCGGTATCGGTATAGCTGATCCAGCGTCCGGAGATGCCGGAGAGGTATTTGTTGTACTGCAGCTCCAGGCCCGACAGGCCCTGGTTGTCCACGTTGACGGAGCCCAGCAGATGGGCCGCGCTCTCTCCCAGCGGGTAGCTGCGCTTGGTATCCTCCACCAGCTCCAGGCCCTTGGCGCCGGACTCCCGGATGTTGTCCGCGGCCGTCTTATCCAGTCCTCTGGCGACGCACACCAGCTTTTCCCCGGAATGGAGGATGTTATGGATCTTCACCGAGGAAACGTCCGTGTTGTTGATCAGCACCTGGGCCGTCTTGGCCAGATTGGCGCCGTTCTCCGCCGGCGTATCGGCGGTGGTGATATCGTCGGGACGCACCCAGACAGAGTAGC
>CAMNJK010000034.1 GCA_946541435.1 uncultured Bacillota bacterium | reverse complement strand
ATCCCGTATGGGCGCTGGCGGATCCCACGTTCACCACCGCCCGGATGGCCTGGTTTTCGATGGCGTAGTGCTCCGTGACAAGGATCGTCCCCTTGAGATTGATGTCAATGTCATCCCCTGTGTCCTGGACCCCGGCGCAGTTCACCAGGATCTCCGGCTCAAGGTCCGCCGGATAGGTCGCCGGATCCCGCACATCAGCCACATGATGGATGTAGTTGGGATCCCGGATCACCGCCGGCGCCGTGTCCAGTCCGTGGACCTCATGTCCCCGCTCCAGAAAGAGCCGGGCCGCTGCGGCGCCGATCCCTCCGGATGCTCCCGTGATCAGAATGATCATCTCAGACTCCTCTCCGCGTTTTGCTCTTCTCTCATTCATAACGTCAGTCGTTCATCACGTCGCACTTCTCCAGGCTCCTGTCGATGAGTCCGGTCAGAAGCGAGGCCGGACGGGCCAGCAGCAGTCCCAGGACCACCGCGATGGCGCCGGTCAGAAGCAGAACGCAAAGGCAGGTCAGGTACTTCATCCCATACATGCCCATGATACACTCACGCATGGCGTCGATGGCATAATGGAAGGGAACGTACGGATAAAGGAACCGGAAGACCCCGGGCAGCACCTCCGGCGGGAAGGTTCCCCCGCCGCCTGCCACCTGCATGAGCAGTATGATGACGCAGAGGGCCATCCCCACCTTCTGCAGGGCGAAGACCATCGCGTAATTGACCGTAACGAACACGATCCCGTTGACACAGGCCGCGATCACGAACAGCACCGGGTGCCTGCACTGGATCCCCACATAAAGCAGGTCTCCCAGCGAGACGATCAGGGCCTGGGCCAGCCCCACCATGAGGAAGAGCCTGTACCTGCCGATGAACTGCTCGATCAGCCGCGGCTCCCTGCCGTCGGCTCCTTCCCCCGCTTCCTTCCGGCGGACCCTGGTGCGGATCAGCACGGCGGCGAAGAGGGCTCCCACCCACTGGGCCAGCACAGTATAGAACGGGGCCATGGTGGATCCATTGTTCCGGACCGGATAGAGGACCTGGGTGTCCATCTGGATGGGAGACGCCAGGTGCTCCGCGATCACATCCGTACCGTCGGAGATCAGATAGTTCACATCTGCGGTCAGATCACTGTCTGCCAGGTTTTCGAAGAGTTCTGCCAGGGACCCGAGACCTTTTTTCAGTCCCAGCAGGGAACCCATGGAGACATCCAGGCCGCTGTCCAGTTTTTTCAGGGCCTTTCTGGCATTGGTCAGGGTGCCCTCGAGAACGCCCAGATCACCGTAGGAATCCTCCAGGGTCGTCCTGAGCTTCCGGATGGCCTTGCTGGCCTTGGCGATGGACTGATCCACCTTGCGGTCCGCCACCTGGCCCGCGTCCTCCGCAAGAGACCTTGCCCGCTCCTGGACATTGCTGATGTCCAGAAGCAGGTCATCGATGACCTGCCGGGTCTGTTCCCAGGTGGTCTCATCCGCCTGCTCAAGGCCGTCCAGTCTGTTATAGATGCCCATCAGTTTTTCTGAGAGATTCCGGAATCTTCGCGCCATGCCGGAGAGATGGAGCCTGGACAGCCTGTCCGCTGCCCCGGCAGCGGAATCCGCCATGTCCTTCACCAGCTTCTTATGGGCTTCCAGATCGTTCACCACATAATCGTTGAACCGTTCCATGTCAGTCCCCGCGTCAGACAGGGCCTGATACAGGGGATCCAGTCCGTCGGCAACGGCGTTGGCTTCCTTCTGGACAGATTCCGACAGGGCCTTGACATCTTTTCCGGATCTGGCCAGGATCTTTTTTTCCCTGCTCAGCACTTTTTTCCCGGATTTCAGCGTAACACGGGTGCTTCCTGCCAGGGTGTCCGAAGCCTGGACCAGCTGATCTGCAGCGTCCGAAAGTCCCTGGGAAGCAGAGACCAGCGCTGCCAGATCGTCCATCCGTTCGCTGAGCAGGCTCAGCCGGTCGCTCAGATCCAGGAAGGCCTCCTCCGGATCGACGCCGGCTTCATTGGCCACTTCAGATGCTTCGGAAAGGTATTTCCCCACGGTTTCGATGAATGCCGCGTCGATCTCCTGCTGCAGGGCCTGCTGGGCCTTGTCCGTGATCTTCGGCGCGATGGCGTTCTTCTTCACGTTTTCATAATAGTCCAGATGGGGATGCTCGGGAACGCCCGTGGTAAAGCTCATGACATCGCTGCTGAAGTCCCTGGGGACGATCACCGCCGCATAGTAATCACCGGCATTCAGGCCCTCCAGGGCCTGCTTCCTGCTGACAAAGGTCCATCCGATGGAATCATTGGCCTCAAGCTCGGATGTGAGCATTTCCCCCACATTGATGTTCAGGCCCAGCATATCCGCGCCCTCATCATTATTGGCCACCGCCACCGCGATGCGTCCCGTGGCAGTGGGGGCATAGGGATCCCAGTTGGAGAAGATGTTGAACCAAGCATAAAGGCATGGCACGATGCACAGGCCCAGCATGATGATAATAGCCACCACGCTGGAGGTCAGGAGTCTGAAGTCATTTCGGATGATGTTCAGTATATTTCTCATTGACTGTCACCATCCTCTCCGTCATCTCTGTCAGCTCCGTCACCTGCGCGCCTTCCCTTTACCCTGGCGGCCACCTTGTCATGCAGGGTCTCCGCCGCAGGAAGCAGGGCGTCGAAATCCCCTTCCCGGTCGATCATCTCTCTCAGATTCTTCTGTACCAGATGATCCAGATACTCCACGCCGATCAAAAAGATCGCCAGCATGATAAAGCAGAGGATATAGATCATCAGGAACACCACTTTATCGCTGTCCGTCATCCAGCGGATGATAAAGAGCGCAGGGGCCAGCAGAAGCAGGAGGATGCTCCCGTATTTCACCCGTTTCCTGTTTCCTCTCCGCAGCCATTCAAAACGTTCCAGCAGGTCCTGGGAAAGCTGTTCGTAACGGTCACCGGCATGATTCTTTTCCATCACAGCACCTCCGTTTCTTCCAGCTTTTCAGTGACGAACCGATGCACCCCGATGAAGGGCCTGCGCACGAACAGACCGATCAGAACGCCGACGACGCCGAAGATCAGCAGTTCCCCCAGATATACGGCATAGTCATGCCCATAGGTCCCGCAGATGGCCTCCCGCATGGCGTTGATGGCATAGGGGAATGGGAAGAACTGATAGATCTTGCCGAAGATCACCGGCAGCACTTCGATGGGATAGGTACCGCCGGATCCGGCGATCTGGATCACCATGATCACCACCACGATCCCCTTGCCGATATCCCCGAAGGACAGGACGATGGCATAGATCAGCATGGTAAAGGCCAGACTTGCCACTGCCGCGGACAGGAACATCAGTCCCGGATGCACCGGATCGCAGTGCAGAATGAAGATATCTCCCGCAACAGTCACCGCCGCCTGGAACTGCGCGATGACAAAGAAGAGCAAAAAGCGCCCGAAGAACCCCTGGGCCTCTGTGATCTGCGGGAATTTCCGCCGATTCACATTGGTGCGCAGCAGGGCAATGAGAATGACCCCGCCAACCCAGATGGCCAGGATGGAATAGAAGGGCGTCATGGCAACGCCGTAGGATCCGGCCCGATAGACTTCATGTTTGTCCACCCGGACCAGGTCCGAGAAGAATTCACTGTATTCATCGGGGTCGCCCCCAAGAAGCTCCGTCAGAAGCGACAGGCGCTCATCCTCGTCCGCCGACTCCACTTCCGTGATGATATCGTCCAGCTGTCCCTCCAGAGAGGACAGCACTGTCTTCAGCCGCAGGAGCGTCCCGTCCAGACTGATGACCGTGCTTCCCGCGGTATCCAGCACGGGATCGATATCGTCCAGCATGCCGTCCGCCACCTTCAGCAGCGGTTTTGTGACACGGAGAGCCTGTCTGATATCGGCTGCCAGCTGATCGATGGCCGGCTCCAGATCGCCGCTGCTCATATCCATCAGTGACGCCGCCGCGTCCTCCAGCCCCTGGATATCCGCCGTGGGATCTGTCTGCAGGATCTGAATCATCTCCTCCGTGTTCAGGATCATGATATCTGTGATATCCCGAAGGAACTTCACCGCGCCGGACCTGCTGTTTTCCGGAAGCAGTTTCCGGATGCCCTTCAGGATGGAAAGGATCTTTTCCGCCCTGTCGAGGGCACGGCCGGCCAGCTTTTGTATGGTCTCCTGATCCGGGGCTGCCTTGAGTTCGGCCAGGATCGCCTGCAGCTCCGCGATGGTCTTTTCCAGCTGGTCCGCGTCCCCCTTCAGGGTCTCCTTCATGGACTTCACGGCCTGCTTCGCCTCAGAGATGCTGGCTTTCGCCCGGGCCAGATCCGACCGGCTGCTTTCGCGCGCGGCATCCAGCTTATCCCCCGCTGTCTTCAGCGAAGCGGTGATATTATCGCTGGTGGTGGCAAAGAGCTCGATGGACGCGTTAAAATCCCTGAGGGCGTCTCTGGTCTTCCTGAGCTCCCGCAGAGTTTCCTCTGCCGCGTCCTCGCCGTCCAGGGTGTCCGCCAGATCGCCGGAATCCCGGAAAAGCTCGCCGAAGACGGATTCCAGATATCTCATGTTGATCTTCTTCAGCAGATTCCCGGTGACCGTGTCCGTGATCTTGGCCGCGATGGCGTTTTTCTTGTTATTGGAATAGTATGTGATGGAAGGCTCCTCCGCGATGAGGGCCTCATCCAGATGATGCATGTTGTAGGTGAAATTTTTTTCGAAGACCACAGCCGCGTAATACTCGCCGGACCGGGCGCCTTCGATGGCTTCCTCCGCGGTTTCCGGGAACTGCCAGCTCAGCTTGTCATCGTCCTTCAGTTCCTCTCTGATCTCGTCCGCCTCGTTGACATAGCCCTCATCCGCCTGCATGATTCCGGGATCTTCCGAGGCGACAGCCACCTTGATCCTGCCGGTGTTGACGTAGGGGTCACCGTTGGCATAGATATTCACCCATGCATAAAGCGCAGGCAAAAAAATCACCGCGATCAAGATGACCAGCACGAAGAAATGCCTGCAGATCTCTTTTATGTCGTCAAAAAATATCCTGAAGACTGTACCCAACTGATACTTCCCCTTCTCAGTCTTTCCTGAAGTGCTTATAATCCTGAATATTATACCATAGAAATCACCCGGGCCGATCATGTTTTTCCATTCTCCCCTTCTCCCATTTTCCGGCGAAGTCTGCTACAATAGGCGCAGGGAGGAAAGAAATCCATGAAACAAACGATTCGTCTTATCCGATATACGGCGGCGGCCCTGTGCCTCATGCTTCTTCTGGCCGGCTGGTCTCTTTGGGACCCTTCGTCCGCGGTGTTCGCTGCCGGGGACAGCAAGGATCTGTCCGGGATCACCCTGGAAGTCAAGGCGAAGACTTCCGGCCCCAACACCAGGATCACCTGGAAGAAGGTCCCCGGGGCCGATTACTACAAAGTCTGGCGCGCCACAGCACCGGACGGGGCCAAAGAAAAGCTGAACCGCAAGAAGGTGACCGGGCGGTCCTTTACGGATAAAACAGCGGAGTCCGGCCGCGCGTACTATTACTATGTACGGGGATTCAATGACAGCAGCCGCACGGCCATGTCCGCCTCCCCGGAATTCACCACCGTGACCCGGGTCTATGTGGAGACCGGTCACGGCATCGGCACCGACGGCGCCTGGGATCCGGGCTGCTCCTGGAACGGCTACCAGGAAGCGAAGCTGATGATCCCCATTGCCAAAGCCACCTGTGATCATCTCAAAGAAAACGGCATCTATGTCTATACCGATGCCTACGACGACAACAACCGGAATCTGAACTACACGCTGGATTTCCTGGACAGTCATTCTGTCAGCGCCTTCCTGAACATCCACTGTGACGCTGCCTTCGAAGACGCGGGCACCCTGCCCCTCTTCCGGACCAAGGCACAGAAAAAGCTGGCCAGGGCCCTGAACCGGGGTGTTCATGAATTCGTCTCCATCGACGACCGGGGCCTGGAAAAAAGAAAAGACCTCACTACCCTCAACAGCAGTAAGGTCCACTGCCCCGCCTGTCTGTTCGAGACCGGCAACATCAAGAAAGACAACAAGCTGCTCCGGAACAAAACAGACGAATACGGCAAGGGCTTTGCCAAGGGTCTGTGCGATTACCTTGGCCTTCCGTTTACAGAATGACAGAGGCCTTATCTCTTCATCCTGTCTATTGTTATTTACAGATCCGCCAGATCGTAATCCGGGGTGATGGAAACATCATATCCCGGATATTTTTCTTTGACTTTTTCCGCGAAAGCGCTGCAAAGGGCCGCCTTGTCCGGGGCGTCAAAATCCAGGACCGCGTCAAAACGCATGCGCTTCTCTTCCTCTTCCAGATAGAAGCCGTGGATCTGCAGGATGTACTCCTCCTGCTGCGCCATGGCGATGATCTTCCTGCGCATCCTGCCCGCGTCCGTGTTATCGGTATTGACTGAGTAGACGGAGATCCCTGTCATGCCCACATTGTGGTCCTGGTAGACCTTGCTGACGATCTCCCGCTGCAGCCGGTCCAGGTCCCGGGCGGTCATGTCCTCCGCCACTTCGATGTGGACGGAGCCTACCATTTTATCCGGCCCGTAATTGCTGATGAAGAGGTCGTAGACACCCCGGACCTCGGGAAACTCCCGGATGGATCTGCGGATATCTCTGGCCAGTTCCGCGCTCACCCGCTCTCCCAGGATCTCGCTGATGGTATCCCGCAGCATCTCGATCCCCGCCTTGACGATGAAGAGGGCGATCACCGCGCCCAGCCAGGCTTCCAGGCTGATGCCGGTGGTGATGAACACGATGGCCGCGGCCAGTGTGGACGCGGACAGGACAGCATCGAACATGGCGTCCTTGCCGGATGCCACCAGAGAATCGGAGTCCACTTTCTCGCCCACACCCTTCACGTACCTGCCCAGCAGGATCTTCACCAGGACAGCTGCCGCCACGATGATCAGGGCCACCGTGGAATAATCCGGGGTGGAGGGATGCAGGATCTTCTTCACCGACTCCACCAAAGCAGTGACACCGGCGTACAGCACGATGGCGGAAATGATCATGGCGCTCAGATACTCGATCCTGCCGTATCCCAGTGGATGCTTGCGGTCGGGTTCCTTCCCCGCCAGTTTCGTTCCCACGATGGTGATCAGCGATGACAGCGCATCGCTCAGGTTGTTCACCGCGTCCAGTACGATGGCCACAGAATTGGCCGCAAGTCCTACCACCGCCTTGAAGGCGGCCAGCAGCACATTTGCCAGGATCCCTATCACGCTGGTTCTGACGATTCTTTTGCTTCTATCCATATGTCTCCCGTTTCTCCTGCCTTTGCTTTTCCTGCCTTTGCTCGTTTAATCCCTGCCGGTTTATGCCCTGTTGAACTTGTCCCTGGGCTGCCGATAAAAAGTGGCGGAGGAATAACCGCAGTTTTCCGTGATCTCCTTCACTTTTCAATAACATCGAAGGTCCCCAGGCAGCGGACTTCCGGAATATCCTCGATGGTCTTCAGCGCCTTCTCTGTGATCCCATCCTCATTCACTGTTTCTATGATATAGCGGTAGGCCCCCAGATGGCTGCCCTCCGGCCGGTCATGGATGGTCACAAACTCCAGCCCGGTCTCATGAATGGTCACGATGATGTCATCGATGAGGTTCGCCTCACAGTCCGCCACAAAGGCGGCATGGGTCCGGCCTTCCCTTTCCGGGGCAGTGGCAGACAGCACATAAAATCTGGTCTTGTTGGCATCCGTGATCTGGACGTTTTCCGCCAGCACCGAAAGGCCGTAGAGGTCAGCCGCTCCCGGCGCCGCGATGGCCGCAATGGTTTTGTCCCCGGTCTCGGCAACATAGCTTGCCGCCGCGGCCGTGCTGTCCATTTCTCTGGTGTCTGCCCCGGGCAGATGTTCCTTTCTCCATTCACTGGTCTGTTTGATTCCCTGGGCATGAGAACAGACCAGTTCGATGTCATCCAAAGATGCCCCTGGAACGCCCATCAGCGTCTGGCTGATGGGGATGACGATCTCTCCGGCGACAAAAATATTTTCCTCTGTAATGAGAGCGTCCACATATTCCGTCACCGCTCCCCCGATGGTATTCTCCTGGGGAATGACCGCATAATCCGCTCTGCCCTCCGCCAGATCCACGATGGCTTCCAGGACTGTGGGCTCCGGAATCAGCTCCGCCGCCCTGGGAAAGAAATACTGTGTCGCCTCTTCGGTGTAGGTCCCCTTCGGGCCAAGATACGAGACCCTGGCATCCGCCAGCGCCTGCGACAGAGATGTGTCTTTTTCCTGACCGGTTTCCGCTTTCTCTGCTTTCGTGCCGCAGCCCGCGGCAGCGGCGGCGATCAGAAACGCGGCAAATACCAGTCCCAGTGTTTTTTTGATTCTTTTCATTGTTTAAGCCTCTTTGCTGTATCCTGTACGGCTTCATTTTAGCAGAGGGCGCAGTTAAAGGAAACAAAAAACTCCGTCTCTGAAAAAAGACCGCGCCGCCCTTCCCGGGCAGCGCAGCCTTTCGCTTATCTGAATCTGTGTTTTTACATCGGGCGGTTCCTGTTCTACAGGATGCCGAAGGCGCTCAGGAGCAGGAAGGCCAGCAGGATCGGCGCAACAAACTTGACCATGACGATGTACAGGGTCTTGCGGCCAAAGACTTCGCCGTTCTTTGTCGCTTCATCAATGATGGTCTTCGGCTTCACAGCCCAGCCGATCAGCAGGCAGGTACCGATAGCAACGACAGGCATCAGCACGTTGTTGGTGGCGTAATCGAAGATATCCAGGATCTGGCCGACTGCGCCGTTGGGCAGGGTGTACTCAAAGTAGAGCACATTGTAACCCAGGCATACCAGAATGCCCAGCGCCATACTGACAGCAGTTTCGATCAAAGTTGCCTTCTTCCGGCTCCAGCCGAACTTGTCCATGAGTCCTGCCACCACCGCTTCCATAATGGATACGCAGCTGGTCAGAGCTGCCATGATGACCATCAGGAAGAATGCGATGCCTACAACAGTTCCCACATGCCCCATCTGGGCGAATACCTTGGGGATCGCCACAAACATGAGTCCCGGGCCAGCGGATCCCATGCCTTCTTTTCCCATGAATACGAATACTACCGGGATGATCATGACACCTGCCAGGAAAGCAACCAGTGTGTCAAAGAACTCAACGCGGTTGACGCTCTTCACAAGATTCTCCTCGTCCCTGAAGTAGGAGGAGTAAGTAACCATGATACCCATGGCGACACTGATGCTGTAGAAGAGCTGTCCCATGGCATCCATGACCACATAACAGAAACCTCTGAATGTCAGCCCGTGAAGATCCGGAATGATATATACGAGGAATCCGTCGAGTCCGGTGCGGCCGGCTGTTTCCGGTCCGCCGTGGACTGTCAGTGCAAAAATCGAAATTCCAAGCACCATGATCAGAAGGATCGGCATCAGGACCTTCGAGATCGCCTCGATGCCCTTATTCACACCTCTGTAAACGATCACAGCCGTTGCGCCAAGGAAAATCACATTAAAGATGATTGGCTGCACATTTCCGGTGATGAAGCCTCCGAAGAAGGAATCATCCGCAGCGGCAACTCCCTGCCCCGTAATAAAGACTGTGGCATATTTCAGGACCCAGCCGCCGATGACCGCATAGTAGGGAAGGATGAAGAACGGCACGACAGCGGAAATCACGCCCAGCCAGTTCCATTTGCTTCCTCCCAGCGCGCCGTATGCAGTAAGCGAGCTCTGTTTGGTCTTTCTTCCGATACCGCACTCACTCATCAGCAGGGTGAAACCGAAGGTCACGACCAGGATCAGGTAGACGACCAGAAACAGTCCGCCCCCGTCCTTTGCTGCCAGATATGGGAATCTCCACAGGTTCCCCAGTCCGACTGCGCTGCCTGCTGCCGCCAGGACAAAGCCTAATGAGCCGGAAAATGAGCTTCTTTCCTTGTGATGGTGATGATGGTGATGATGTTGTTGCATATAGCGATAGCCTCCCTTTGCAAGTGATACTTTTTTTGAATAACACTAACGCACAGTTCCGTATTTTATAATATTCGGCCGCCAAAATCAACGGTTTGTTCCATTCACATCAGAAAAAAGCACATATATTTATTAAAAAATACAAAAAACTATTCGATTTCTTCTCTTCAGAGCTTTTGATACTCTTCATCGCTGACCGGTTCCAGCCACTCCGCACGACTGTTCTCACCGGGAACTTCAACCGCAAGATGCGAGAACCAGGAATCGGCAGCCGCCCCATGCCAGTGTTTCACCCCCTGGGGAATGTTGATGATATCTCCGGGCTTCAGTGAAACCGCATCCTTGCCCCACTCCTGATAGAAACCTTCTCCCGCCAGGCATACGAGGATCTGTCCCCCGCCCTGGTCCGCATGATGGATATGCCAGTTATTGCGGCAGCCCGGTTCAAATGTCACATTGAATATACCGACCTGTTCCGTCGAAAGCGGCGCAAGATAGCTCCTGCCTGCAAAATACGCAGCATAGGCGTCATTGGGCGCGCCGATGGGAAATACCATCTTCTTTGCATGGGCTCTCATTTCAGGATCTTCGTAATCCGGATCCATCTCCCCGGTTTCCCAGATATCCTTCGCAAGGCCGAACACCGGAAATACCTTTGGCCATCCAACATAAAAGGCGATGTGTGTCAGGATGGAAGCGATCTCCTTCTGGGTCACTCCGTGGGCCTTGGCATTCTGAAGATGATACTTCAGGGGCGTTCCGGAAATACCGGAAG
>CAMNJK010000033.1 GCA_946541435.1 uncultured Bacillota bacterium | reverse complement strand
CCTGTATTACAGATCCAGCTTGTAATCCCCGTCCTTGATCAGGCCCATGCGGCGCATGATGCGGTCGATGATGAAGGCCAGGACGGCGGGGAGGACGATGTGCAGCAGCAGCACCTTCCAGAGCACGTCCAGGCTGAATCCCATATCAGTAAATGTACCGATGGAACCCACAAAGCCGCAGGTGCCCATGCCGGCGCCCACAGGGATGTTGGTCATGTGGAAGACACAGGTGGACAGGGGGCCGATGATGGCGCCCGCCAGTGTGGGCGGGACCAGGATCCAGGGATGCTTGATGATGTTGGAGACCTGCAGCATGGAGGTGCCGATGCCCTGGGCCACAAGGCCGCCCACACCGTTTTCGCGGTAGCTGGCTACGGCGAATCCCACCATCTGAGCGCAGCAGCCGACGGTGGCAGCGCCTGCTGCCAGGCCGGACAGATCCAGCATGATGCAGAGGGCAGCGCTGGAGATGGGGGCTGTCAGAGCCAGGCCGACCACCACGGCGATGAAGATGCCGAAGAAGAAGGGCTGCCAGACGGTGGCCGCCATGATGGCATCGCCCAGGCGGTAGAGGCACCAGCCGACCCCCGGACCCACCAGCTTGGCGGCGATGCCGCCGATGATGATGGTGACCGCGGGTGTCACCAGGATGTCGACCTTGGTTTCCTTGGATACCATCTTGCCGAACTCAGCGCCCAGGGCCGCGGCGATGAAGGCGCCTGCGGGGCCGCCGGCAAGGGTGATGCCGAATCCCGTCAGGGTCGCTCCCATGGCGCCGGTGACGACACTGGAGTAGATGACCAGCGGCGGCGCCTTTAGGGCGGTGGCGACGGCTACGCCGATGCCTGCCCCCATGATCATCATGTTCTTTGCAACGGCCGCGATCTCTATCAGGAAAGTGGAAACGGCATTTTCGCCGAAGAGGTTGGCGGTCTGCGCTCCCAGCACATCCAGGATCGTTCCCATAAGAAGGGTGGCAAACAGACCCAGGGCCATGGCGGACAGGGCGTCCTGCAGGTATCGTTTCGCGGAGATCTCAATATTCTTTCTCTTGAGAAATCCGACTTTTTCTTCTAAACGTTCATTTTCCATTGTATTGGGTTCCTTTCATGATCGTCTGCGACGTCCATTCGGCTGCAGACGGAACAAGAAAAACTGACTGACCATGGCATTGTAACAAAAGTCAATACAGGTGTCAAGACACCCCTTAAAAGGTGCCCCAATGACAAGTTTGCGATTTTTCTTGCTTTTTTGATCTTCATAGAATATAATGAACTCGTGGTTATCCCCCTGATAACCTCATTAATCTCTAATCCCAATACCCCTTTTAACAAAAGAGACCCTCGGGTCTCTTTTGTTATTCCCATTCAGGCAACCTCAGATACCCCATTTGTGTTATACTGAAATCTATGGAACACATCTCATTTGAAGTAAAGGAAAAACTGCACAGAAGCGCAGTCTGGGACTTCTATTTCAGCGGACGGAGCGTGGGTGTCCTGGACATCGAGACCACGGGGCTGGACCGGGCGCGGAACCATTTCATCCTGGGCGGTCTCCTGGATCTGACCACCGGGATCTTCCATCAGGTGTTCGCCGAGAACACCTCCGAGGAGGCTGAGGCGCTGAAGCTGTATATGGAACTGATCCGCGGACTGGATGTGGTGGTGACATATAACGGACGTCATTTCGACCTGCCATTCCTGGAGGAGCGCCTGCGCAGATCCGGGCTGGCTGGGGTGCCTAAATCCGGGCTGGCCGGGGTGCCCGGATCCGGGTCGGCCGGGGGCGGAGACCATGCCGGTCTTTCGGATCCCTCCCATGACGGCGGTGTCCCGGACCTTTCCTATGGCGGCTACGACCTGGACCTCTACCAGGTGGTGAACGGGCATTCACCGCTGCGGCGCCTGCTGCCGAACCTTCGCCAGAAGACGGTGGAGACATATATGGGACTCTGGACGGACCGGTCGGATGAGATCTCCGGGGCGGAGAGCGTAGAATTATATGCCCGCTTTGAGCGCACGGGAGATCCGCAGGCCAGACAGCAGATCCTGCTGCACAACAGCGACGACGTCCTGCAGCTGACGCGGCTTGTCAGGGTCATGGACAAATGCGACTTCCATCGGGCCATGTTCCACATGGGCTTTCCCGCAGGCAGTCCCCGGCGCCGCTGGCAGATCCGAAAGATCCGGCTGGAGAAGGACCTGCTGCGGGTGGAGGGGATTCAGGGAAACAGAGACCAGGCCCTGGATTACCGGGGATTTGCCCTGGGATCCTTCCCCCTGCAGACCCACTTCGATGCAAAGGCTGGCCGGTTCCGGATGGACATCCCCATCCTGCGGCAGTCGGGGCTGGCGGCGGTGGATCTGGAGGCCGCGGGACTGCGGGAGGAATCTTTTGAAAAATATCCCGGTTCCGGCAGTGGATTCCTTGTCCTGCAGCAGCAGAATGATGTACAATATAGAGAAGTGGATCATCTGATCAGAGAAATGGTAGACCGGTTCGAGGAAAACCTCTGAGCCGGACGGAACGGAGAAAAAAACCATGGAATTAAAGGACAGCATCCGGCAGGTAAAGAAGAGCAGCTATGTCCTGGCAGCTCTGCCGGAAGAAATACGCAACGGAGCGCTGGAAGCCGTAGGCCGGGCCCTGCAGGCCCATGAGAATGAGATCCTGGCGGCCAATGGGCAGGATCTGGAGGAAGCAGAAAAAAGCAAGCTCCCGGGGCCCCTGCTCAGCAGACTGCGCTATGACCGGAAGAAGAACAAGGGCTGCATCGACGGGATCAATGATCTGATCGATATGCAGGACCCCCTGTTCCGCAAAACACTGCAGCGGGAACTGGATACCGGACTGGTCCTGACCAAGGAGACCTGTCCCATCGGCGTCATCGGGGTGATCTTTGAATCCCGGCCGGACGCGCTGGTACAGATCGCCAGCCTTTGCATCAAAAGCGGCAACGGGATCATTCTGAAGGGCGGCAGCGAGGCGAAGCACACCAACCGCATCCTGTTTGATACCATCTATCAGGCCGCGGTGGAAGCCGGTCTGCCCGAGGGATTTGCCCAGCTGATCGAGGACCGGGCAGGCATCGATGAACTTCTGAAGTGCCATGGGGACGTGGACCTGCTGATCCCCCGGGGATCCAACAGCTTCGTCCGCTATATCATGGACAATACCAATATCCCGGTGATGGGACACGCGGATGGGATCTGCCATGTCTATGTGGACGGCGCTGCGATGATGGGGAAGGCGATCCCCATCATCATCGATTCCAAGACCCAGTATCCTGCGGCCTGCAACGCGGCGGAGACCCTGCTGGTGCACAGCGCCATCGCGGAGGTCCTGATCCCGGCGCTGGCGGACGCGGCGGGAGCCAGGATCGAGCTCAGAGGGGACGAACGGTCTGTGAACCTGATCGGCTGCGGCCCGGCGACAGATGAAGATTATCATACGGAATATCTGGACAACATCCTGTCCATCCGGGTGGTGGATTCCATCGATGAAGCCATCGATCATATCAATCAGTACGGATCCCATCATACAGACTGCATCATCACAGAGGATGCGGATTCGGCGGCGAAATTCATGGCGCTGGTGGACTCCGCAGGGGTATATCAGAACTGCTCCACCCGGTTTGCCGACGGATACCGTTACGGTTTCGGCGCGGAGGTGGGCATCAGCACCGGCAAGCTCCATGCCAGAGGTCCGGTGGGGCTGGACGGCCTGGTGACCTACAAGTACAAGCTGGTAGGAGACGGACATATCGTGGCAGACTACGCATCAGGGGCATCGCAGTTCCGGTTCCGGGATCTCATTTAAGACAGACCGGGGTGCGGAGAAAGGATGAGAGAATGATTTTTGAAGAGAAAAGGGTCAACACCAAGAAGGTTTATGAAGGCGCGATCCTCAATGTCCGGCAGGATACAGTGACGGCCAGAAAGGGTCATGCCTACCGGGAGATCGTGGAGCACAACGGCGCGGTGGCAGCGGTGGCGCTGACGGAAGACGGCCATATCGTCATGGTGCGCCAGTACCGGTATGCCTGCGGCAGGGCGGTGCTGGAGGTCCCGGCGGGCAAGATCGACCGGGGCGAGACGGACGCGGAAGCGGCCATGGTGCGGGAACTCAAGGAAGAGACCGGATATACCGCAGGCAGCATCCGCTATCTGGGCAGCATCAATCCCAGCGTGGGTTATTCAGAAGAGGTGATCCGCCTGTATCTGATGACAGACCTTCAGCCCGGGGAGCCGGCCTGGGACGATGACGAGGCGTTGGAAGTGGAACTGATGCCTTTTGACGAGGTATACCGGATGGCGGCGGAGGGTGAACTGACCGACGCCAAGACCATCGCGGCGGTGTTTATGGCGAAGCACCAGATGTAAGAGGTCAGGATCAAAGGAAAAGAACCATGTATACAGATGATTTTATAGAGTATCTGAGAAAAGAAAAAAGAATGGCCAAGAATTCCTGCGACGCGTATCGCAGGGATGTGTCGGAGTTTGTATCTTTTGAAGCCTCACGCGGGATCACTGACGTGGCCGCGGCTTCCAGCACGGAGATGGTGGCATGGCTGCATCAGCTGAAATCCGCCGGACGTTCCGCCTCCACGGTCAACCGGAAGGTGGCTTCCGTGCGGGCCTTCTATCGTTATCTGATGGATAAGGGGCTGGCGGAAACGGACCCCACGGCGGGGATCCGTTCGCCCAAGATCGAACGCAAGGAGATCGAATACCTTTCCCTGGAGGAGGTGGACCGGCTGCTCAGCTGTCCGGACGATTCTGTGCGGGGCATCCGGGACCAGGCCATCCTGGAGGTGCTGTACGCCACGGGCATCCGGGTCAGCGAGCTGATCGAGCTGAACACGGACAGCATCAATCTGCGGATGGGTTTCGTTACCTGCGACGGTCCGGGCAGCCGGGCCAGGATCATTCCGCTGGGACGGCCGGCCAGAGCTGCGCTGGAGACCTATATCTATGACGCCAGGAAACAGCTGGTCAGAGAACGGGAGGGCGAGGAAAATGCCCTGTTCGTCAACCAGTACGGACGGCGGATCACCCGGCAGGGCCTCTGGAAGATCCTGCGGGATTACGGAGAGAAGGCCCAGCTGGAGCACAGCCTGACGCCCCATACCCTTCGCAATTCCTTCGCGGTGCACATGCTCCAGAACGGAGCGGATCTCAAATCCCTGCAGGAGCTGATGGGACACGACGATATCACGGCAACCCAGGTCTATCTTTCTGCCACCAAGAGCAGGCTCAAGGATGTGTATGACCGGGCCCACCCCAGAGCATAGCTCATTTCCCGAGCCGGGGAGAATGATGCAAAGGCAGGAGGATCCCGCATACGGAAGGGCAGAAACAGGAATCTCAAAAAAAGACCGAAACAGAGGAAATTTCCCTTGAAAACGGCCAGCCTTTGCGATATAATGCTCAAGTGTCTGTGAAAGGACACAAATCAGGAACGGACGGTCCTCTGATACGGCATGCGCTGGCGCAGTAAGTTCCGTGGTCACGAACGTTGCGAAGGGAAGGAGGAAGAAATCATGGATGTATTGAATCAGATCACTCAGGAGTATATGAAGTCTGACATCCCTGCATTTAACGTCGGAGATACCGTCAAGGTCCACGTTAAAATCAAAGAAGGAAACAGAGAGAGAATTCAGATCTTCGAGGGCTTTGTTCTCAAGAGACAGAACGGCGGTATCGGCGAGACTTTCACAGTCAGACGTATCGCTTCCGGTGTCGGCGTAGAGAAGACATTCCCGATCCACTCACCGCTGGTTGAGAAGATCGAGGTCGTCAGACGCGGTAAGGTCAGAAGAGCCAGACTGCACTACATGCGTCAGAGAACCGGTAAATCTGCAAAGATCAAGGTCAAAGAGTAACAAGAAAACAAAAAAGGAACCATACGGGTTCCTTTTTTACTTTCCTGTACTAAATCACCTGTGATACAATAGATTTCTCATGGAGCAGCAGAGCGGGAGGCAGACATGGCGCAGACGATAGAACATATCAACTGGTATCCGGGACACATGAAGAAGACCCGGGAGCTGATCCGCGAAAACCTGAAGATGGTGGACGCGGTGGTGGAAGTGGTGGATGCCCGCATCCCTGTTTCCAGCAGAAACCCCCTGATCGATGAGATCCTGGGACAAAAGCCCCGGATCATTGCCCTGAACAAAAGCGACCTGGCGGATGGGGAGGCCAGCAAGGCCTGGACCGGACAGTTCGAATCCCAGGGATTCCGGACCGTCATCATGAATGCCAACAGCGGCGCGGGCATCAAGGAACTGCTCCGGCTCCTGGAGAGCATGGAGAAGGAAAAAAACGAGGGCAGCGCTGTGAAACGGCCCTTCCGGCTGATGATCGTGGGGGTGCCCAATGTGGGAAAATCTTCTCTCATCAATCGGATGACCGGGCGAAAGTCGGCGAAGACCGGTGACAAGCCCGGTGTGACCAAGGGCAAGCAGTGGATCAAGCTTCCGGGGGGCATGCAGCTTCTGGATACCCCGGGGATCCTCTGGCCCAAGTTTGAAGATCCGAAGGCGGGGGTGAACCTGGCCTTCTGCGGTTCCATCAAGGACGAGATCATGGATCTGCCCACGCTGGGCATGGAACTGATCGGCTATCTGGCAGAACATTATCCCGGGCTCCTGATGGAGCGGTACAAACTGGAGGAGATCCCGGAGACACCGCTGGAAACCATGGAGGCCATGGCGGTGAAGCGGGGATGCATCCTGCCGGGCAAGCGGATCGACTATGAACGGATCGGACGGCTGGTGCTGGATGAGTTCCGGGCCGGCAGGATCGGACGGATCACGCTGGAGATGCCCCGCCGGTAAGAGGAGCAGAGGGAAAGGACAGGTTCGGCCCCATGACAAAGGAAGAACGGCTGCGGAAACAGATGGCGCGGCTGGCTGAGATGAAACAGGCGGAAGAGGAACTGCACCGGAGGGGATACCGGTACATCGCCGGTGTGGATGAAGTGGGCCGGGGCCCGCTGGCAGGACCGGTGGTCACGGCAGCGGTGGTGCTGCCGGAGGACTTCGATGTTCCGGGGGTGGACGATTCGAAGAAGCTGTCCCCGAAACGGCGGGAGGAGCTCTATGATGTGATCATGGACCGGGCTCTGGCTGTGGGTATCGGTCAGGCGGACCATCAGGTCATCGATGACATCAATATCCTGCAGGCCACAAAAAAAGCCATGGGGCAGGCCATCGAAGAGGCAGACCGGGCTCTGCGGGAGGCCTGCGGATCCGGCATCGACTTCGTCCTGCTGGATGCCGTCCAGCTGGAGGGCCTTGCCATCCCCCAGCATGCAATGGTCAAGGGAGACGCCAACGTGCTGGCCATCGCCGCGGCGTCCATCATCGCCAAGGTCACCAGAGACCGCATGATGGTGGAGTACGCGGAGGAATATCCCTGGTATGCTTTCGAGAGCAACAAGGGTTATGGAACAAAAGCGCATTATGAAGGGATCCGGGAGCACGGGATCTGCCCGATCCACCGGAGAACTTTTTTGAAGAATATCATTTAATATTTAAGAAAGGGAAGGAGCATTCACCATGAAAACCGACATCCAGATCGCGCAGGAAACAGAAGCGCTGAGGATCACTGAAATCGCTGAGGCCGCAGGCATCGATGAGAAATACGTCGAGCCTTACGGATTTACCAAAGCAAAGATCGATTACAACATCCTGGAAGACAAAAAAGATGTTCCTGACGGCAAGGTAGTTCTGGTTACAGCCATCTCGCCCACACCGGCAGGCGAGGGCAAGACCACCACGACAGTCGGCCTGGCGGATGCCATGAAGAGGATCGGCAAGAAGACCATGGTGGCGCTGCGGGAGCCTTCCCTGGGACCGGTTTTCGGTATCAAAGGCGGCGCAGCCGGCGGCGGATATGCCCAGGTCATCCCCATGGAAGACATCAACCTGCACTTTACGGGTGATATGCATGCCATCGGCGCTGCCAACAACCTGCTGGCGGCCATGCTGGACAACCACATCCAGCAGGGCAACAGCCTGATGATCGACCCCCGCAGGATCACATGGAAGCGCTGCGTGGATATGAACGACCGGCAGCTGAGATTCATCACCGACGGACTCGGCGGACGCGTCAACGGCACACCCAGAGAGGATGGATTTGACATCACGGTGGCCAGCGAGATCATGGCGATTCTCTGCCTGGCAAACAATATCGATGATCTGAAGGCACGCCTGTCCCGGATCGTTGTGGGATATACCTATAATGAAGAACCGGTGACCGCGGGTCAGCTGAAGGCCCAGGGCGCCATGGCCGCCCTGCTGAAGGACGCGCTGAAGCCGAATCTGGTCCAGACCCTGGAGCACACACCAGCCCTGATCCACGGCGGCCCCTTCGCCAACATCGCCCACGGATGCAATTCCGTCATGGCCACAAAAACAGCCATGAAGCTGGCGGACTATGTGATCACGGAAGCAGGATTCGGCGCTGACCTGGGCGCAGAGAAATTCCTGGACATCAAGTGCCGTATGGCGGGCATCAAGCCCTCGGCAGTGGTCATCGTAGCCACCGTCCGCGCCCTCAAGCATCACGGAGGCGCTGCCAAGGCAGATCTGCAGAATGAAGATCTCAAGGCCCTGGAAGCCGGACTTCCCAACCTGCTGCAGCACGTGGAAAACATCACCCAGGTCTACGGCCTGCCTGCAGTGGTAGCCATCAACCGCTTCCCCACGGATACCGAGGCGGAGCTGAAGCTGGTGGAGGAAAAGTGCAGAGAGCTGGGCGTCAACGTTGCCCTCAGTGAAGTCTGGGGCAAGGGCGGCGAAGGCGGCATCGCTCTGGCGGAGGAAGTGGTCCGTCTCTGCGAGCAGCCTTCCGATTTCCGGTATTCCTACGAGCTCGACATGTCCATCGAGGACAAGATCAAGGCCATCGCCAAGAAGATCTACCACGCCAAGCACGTGATCATCCAGCCGCCGGCCATGAAGGAACTCAAAAAACTGGAAAGCCTGGGATTCAGTGGTCTCCCCATCTGCATGGCGAAGACCCAGTACAGCTTCTCCGACGACCAGACACTGCTGGGCGCGCCCCAGGGCTGGACACTGCAGGTGCGTGAGATCCGTGTTTCCGCAGGCGCGGGATTCATCGTCTGCCTGACCGGAAATATCATGACCATGCCGGGACTGCCGAAGAAGCCGGCCGCGGAGAACATCGATGTGGACAGCAGGGGCGTGATCACAGGATTATTCTAAACAGACAGGAGTCACAACATCTATGATCTACACAGACAAGTCATGCACGGATTTTATTGCAGAAGTAGCGAGTAAGGCACCGGTACCCGGCGGCGGCAGCGTGGCTGCCCTGGTGGGCGCCCTGGGAGCATCTCTCGGCAACATGGTTGCTTCCCTGACCGTGGGCAAGAAAAAGTATTCTCACGTGGAAGAGGAGATGCAGGAGATGATCCTGGAGATCCGTCAGATCCAGAAACGGCTGATCGATCTGGTGCAGAAGGATATCGAGATCTTCGAACCCCTGTCCAAGCTGTACGGCGTACATCCCGAGACCCAGAAGGAGATCAGCGAGCACGAGATCCAGATGGAGAAGGCCCTCTACGACGCCTGTATGATCCCCATGGACATCATCCGGGAATGCGGCAGGGCCATCGAGCTGTCACAGGAATTCGCCACCAAGGGAAACCGTATCGCAGTCAGTGACGCGGCGTCCAGCGCGGTCCTCTGCAAGGCGGCCATGCAGGCAGCAAGTCTGAACGTTTACATCAATACCAATATGATGAAGAACAAGAAGAATGCCGAAAAGCTGAACAGCAGATGCGCGCAGTTCATCGTCTATTACAGCGGCCTTGCGGACGGCGTGTTCGGATACACGGCCAACAGACTGATGAACACGGTGCTGTAATAAAAGGCGGGAAAGGAAATCTTGCAGCAATGACCGACGAAAAACGGATGGCGGGGAAACCCGTTGCCGACCGTATGACAGAAGAAAATCGTAAGATCGCCCAGCAGCTGCGCCAGCGGGGGATCACGCCCACCCTGGCCATCCTGCGGATCGGAGAGCGGCCCGGAGATCTGGCCTATGAGAGAGGGGCAGTGAAACGCGCGGAGATGACCGGGGTGGATGTGCGCCACATCGTATTCGATCCTTCCGTATCCCAGGAGCTCCTTCTGGCGGAGATCGACCGGCTCAACGGCGACGAGTCCATCGACGGTGTCCTGATGCTGCGGCCGCTGCCGGATACCATCGATGAGAAGTATGTCTGTGAGCAGCTGTCCCCGGCCAAGGATGTGGACGGCATCACCTCCGGGTCCATGGCGGGCGTATTCATGGATACGGACCAGGGGTTTCCGCCCTGTACCGCCCAGGCCTGCATGGACATGCTGGATCATTATGGCGTGGAGCTCAAGGGCAAACGCGTCCTGGTCATGGGGCGGAGTCTGGTGATCGGCAAGCCGGTGGCCATGATGGCCATGAAACGCCATGCCACCGTAACGGTGATCCACAGCCGGACCCGCCAGGAAGACCTTGCAAAGGCTGGCCGGGACGCGGAAGTGGTCATCGCGGCCATGGGCCGGGCGAAAATGGTCGGACCGGACATCCTTGGTGAGGACCAGGTGATCCTGGATGTGGGGATCAATACAGATGAGCAGGGCCAGCTCTGCGGGGACGTGGATTATGAAGCGGTCTTTCCCCGGGCGGCCATGATCACGCCGGTACCGGGAGGCGTCGGCAGTGTGACCACGGCGGTGCTGATGAAGCATGTGCTCCAGGCAGCATCCGGCAGGGATACAGTTCGCTGAGAACCAG
>CAMNJK010000032.1 GCA_946541435.1 uncultured Bacillota bacterium | reverse complement strand
ACTACAGAAGAAGCTGACGAAGAAGCTGAAGAGACCGCAGAGGAACCGGCGGAAGAAGCTACAGATGAAGCTCCCGCAGAAGAAGTTCCCGCCTGGGACGACAAGAAGGCCGATGTGAAGATCATCGAGCCGGTGAAACAGACCCGCCGCAGAAAGAAAAAGAAAGGGAACAGATAACAGATGAAGCGCTACAGATCATCACATATGGTCCGGATGGAACACCTGAACCATCACGGAAATCTATACGCGGGACAGGGCATCGAGTGGATGATCGAGACCTCATTTATCGTCATCTGTACCGAGTACGGAGATCCCCAGGGACTGCTGTACAAGAACACCCATAAGTTTGATTTTTATAAGACCGTGGAGCCGGGGGACATCATCACCTACGAGGGACTGATCGTCCGGACGGGCCGGACCAGCGTGACCCTGCGCGTGGGACTGTACAACGAGAAGACCGGCGCCCTGCATGCGGAAGGATTCACCACCTTCGTATCAGTGGACGAGAACGGCAAGTCTGTGCCCCACGGGCTTACGCTGGACGCGCCGGCGGATGAAGAAGAGCAGAAATGGCGGGAGGAAGCCGACCGCTTTTTCAGAAAGTAGTCAGGAGCCGAAATGTTTGACAAACTGGACTTTATAACAGAAAAATACGATGAGCTGGCCCAGAAGGTGTCAGACCCCGACGTGATCGCCAACCAGCCGGTCTGGCAGAAATACGTCAAGGAAATGGGCGAGATGGAGCCCATCGTCAAGAAATACGGAGAATACAAGAAGGCCAAGCAGGGCATCGCGGAAGCAAAGGAAATGCTGGACGACGGCGATGAGGAAATGCGTGAACTGGCCAAGATGGAGCTGGCGGAGCTGGAGGATTCCATCGGTGAGATGGAGGAAGAACTGAAGGTCCTGCTTTTGCCCAAGGACCCCAACGATGAAAAGAACGTCATCCTGGAGATCCGGGCGGGCACCGGCGGCGACGAAGCCGCCCTGTTCGGCGCGGACCTGCTGCGGATGTACACCAGATACGCAGAGCGGAAACGCTGGAAGACGGAGCTGATCGAACTCAACGATACCTCCATCGGCGGCATCAAGGAAGCGGTCATGCTGATCAAGGGCAAGGGCGCCTGGTCCCGCCTCAAATTCGAGAGCGGGGCGCACCGGGTGCAGCGGGTGCCGGAAACAGAATCCAGCGGCAGGATCCACACATCCGCCGCCACCGTGGCTGTGCTGCCGGAAGTTGACGATGTGGAGATCGATCTGGATCCCAATGACGTCCGGGTGGACGTTTACCGGGCATCCGGCAACGGCGGCCAGTGCGTCAACACCACAGACTCCGCGGTAAGACTGACCCATGAGCCCACGGGCCTGGTGGTCACCTGCCAGGATGAAAAATCCCAGATCAAGAACAAGGAAAAAGCCTTCAAGGTCCTGAAGGCCAGACTTTATGACCTGGAAATGCAGAAACAGCAGGATGAGATCGCCGGACAGCGCAGGAGCCAGGTGGGCTCCGGCGACCGCAGCGAGCGTATCCGTACATATAACTTCCCCCAGGGAAGGGTGTCCGAACACAGGATCGGCCTGACTTTGTATAAGCTGGACCAGATCCTGGACGGCGATCTGGACGAGATCATCGACGGACTCAACACCCACGACCAGGCAGAGAAGATGAAGAATTTCTAAACGGGGCACAGCATACACGAGGCGCATGAACACATTGAAGCTTACAACCGAACCGGCGGACATCGCCCGGGCGGCCCGGATCATCGCGGAGGGCGGCCTGGTGGCTTTTCCGACGGAGACCGTATACGGCCTGGGGGCCGATGCCCTGAATGAAGCGGCTGTGGCGGCGGTCTACCAGGCGAAGGGACGCCCCAGTGACAACCCCATGATCGTGCATATTGCCGGCGTGGAAGAACTGAGCCGTCTGACGGCGGACGAGAGCGAAGATATCCGGCGGGTCACCGAGGCCTTCTGGCCGGGACCCCTGACCATCATCCTCCGGAAGCTGCCGGCGGTGCCGGACCGGACCACCGGGGGCCTGGATACTGTTGCGATCCGGATGCCGGAGACGGAGGCGGCCAGAGAACTGATCCGCCTGTCCGGATGCCCCATCGCTGCGCCCAGCGCAAACCTTTCCGGCAGTCCCAGCCCGACCCGGGCCAGGGACGTGATCGCGGATCTTGACGGACGGATCGACGCGGTCATCTGCGGGGACGACTGCAGGGTGGGCATCGAGTCCACGGTGCTGGACCTGACCTCGGAGCAGCCCATGATCCTGCGGCCGGGCATCATCACAGCGGAACGCATCGCGGCAGCGCTGGGAAAGGATGTTGCTTACGACCCCTCCCTGAAGGAGGCGGCGAAACACACGGCTCTGGACCCGGAGAAGGGGGCCCAGGACAGCGACTTCAAGCCCAAATCGCCGGGCATGAAATACCGGCATTACGCGCCCCGGGCGGAGATGCATATCATCTCCGGCGCCCAGGACCGGGTCCGGGAGGAGATCCGGCGGCGGCAGGAAGCCTATGAGAAGGAAGGCAGGAAAGTCGGCGTCATCCTGTTCGAGGAAGCGGCCTTCGCGGAGGCGGCCCACGACCTGTTCTCCCGGCTGCGGGATCTGGACGCCGCGGGGGTGGACGTGATCCTGGCCGGCGCCCTGAACGATGCCGACGGCGTGGGGTTTGCGGTCATGAACCGGATGCTGAAGTCGGCGGGTTACAGCGTGATCCGCGTCTGACGGATCCGCCGGGCCGGGACCTCCGGCCGAACATGCAAAAGCTGGCCGAAAGGCCGTTCAATATTCAAAAAACGACAACTGCTTAACGACAAGAAGGAGGCTGACGATGCTGATAGCTATCGCAAGTGATCATGGCGGTTTCCGGCTGAAGGAGACCATTCGCAAACACCTGGCAGAGCGGGGGGAAAAGGTGGTAGACCTGGGAACCAGCTCCGAAGAATCCGTTGATTATCCGATTTTCGGCAAAGCCTGCGGAGAGGCAGTCGCTTCCGGAAAAGCAGAGCGCGGGATCGTGGTCTGCGGCACCGGCATCGGGATCTCCATCGCGGCCAACAAAGTGAAGGGCATCCGCTGCGGACTCTGCACCAGTGTAGAGATGGCGCAGCTGACCCGGCAGCACAACAACGCCAACATTCTGGCCCTGGGCGGCAGAACCACGGATGAGGAACTGGCCCTGCAGATCGTGGACACATTCCTCGATACAGAATTCGAAGGCGGACGGCACAAACGGCGGACCGACATGCTGGACGAAATGTAGGGATCGTCCCGGCAGACATCAGATCGCATTGAATTTTTCTTTATATAAAAAGAAAGGAAGGACATCATGGGAAAAGTATATGTATTCGATCATCCGTTAATTCAGCACAAGACCGCTATCATTCGTGACAAGAACACCGGAACCAAGGATTTCAGACAGCTGGTCGGCGAGATCGCCATGCTGATGACCTATGAATCCACGAGAGGCCTGCCTTTGGAAGACGTGACGATCGAGACCCCGATCTGCGAGACCACAGTCAAGATGCTGAAGGGCGAAGACGTGGCGATCGTTCCGATCCTGCGCGCAGGACTGGGCATGGTAGACGGCATTCTGCAGATCATCCCGAACGCCAAGGTCGGACACATCGGTCTGTACAGAGATCCTGAGACCCATGAACCTCACGAATATTACTGCAAGATGCCGGATGACATCGACAAGCGCTGGATCTTCGTTACCGACCCGATGCTGGCCACCGGCGGAAGCGCTGTCGCAGCCATCGATTTCGTCAAGCAGCGCGGCGGCAAGAACATCGTCTTCATGTGCCTGATCGCGGCGCCGGAAGGCATCGAAGTGCTGCAGAAAGCCCATCCGGACGTGGACATCTACATCGCGGCCAAGGATGAGAAGCTGAACGAACACGCATACATCGTACCGGGACTGGGCGATGCCGGCGACCGGATCTTCGGCACCAAATAAAACAATAAGTTAGCGCAAAAGCAGGATCAGGAGGGGCGGACCTTCGTCCCTCCCCTGTTGAATTTCTGGAGGATATTGATGAACGGTAGTTTAATTCCCGATAATGTCAGCAAGTTTGACAATGTCTACGACGTACTCAAGGAGAGAGGATTTATCGAGCAGTCCACGGACGAGGACAAAGTCCGCGAGCTTCTGAAGAACGAAAAGGTAAAGTTTTATATCGGTTTTGACCCGACGGCGGACTGTCTGCACGTGGGCCATTTCATGCAGGTCATCATCATGATGTACATGCAGAAGTTCGGCCACACCCCGGTGGTCCTCATCGGCGGCGGCACCGGCATGGTGGGCGACCCCTCCGGCCGTACCGACATGCGTAAGGTCATGGATGTTGAAACCATCGAGCACAACTGCGCCCAGTTCAAGAAGCTGTTCGACCAGTTCCTGGAGTTTGACGAGGAATGGGAATACGTGGGCAACGAAGGCGTGTATGTCCCGGGGCATGAAAACAAGACGCCGGAACCCGGCAAGGCCATCGCGGTGAACAACGCCCGCTGGCTGCGGCCCCTCAACTACATCGATTTTCTCCGCGAGATCGGCTCCCTCTTCAACGTCAACACCATGCTGCGGGCCGAGGCCTTCAAGCAGAGAATGGCCAGAGAGGGCGGCCTGACCATGTTCGAGATGAACTACATGCTGATGCAGAGCTATGACTTCATGGTCATGGCCAGAGACTTCGGCGTCAGGCTGCAGTTCGGCGGCAACGACCAGTGGTCCAACATCATCGGCGGCGTGGATCTGACCAGAAAGAAGCTGGGCATCGATGTCTACGGCATGACCTTCTCCCTGCTGACCAACTCCGAGGGCAAGAAGATGGGCAAGACCCAGAAGGGCGCCCTCTGGCTCTCCGCGGAGAAGACATCCCCCTACGAATTCTATCAGTACTGGCGGAACGTGGGCGACGCGGACGTGAACAAGTGCCTGCGGATGCTGACCTTCCTGCCCATGGAGGAGATCGAGGAGCTGTCCGCTCTGAAGGATCAGGAGATCAACAAGGCCAAGGAGATCCTGGCCTACGAGGTCACCAAGCTGGTCCACGGCGAAGAGGAAGCGAAGAAGGCCCAGGATGCTGCCCGGGCTGCGTTCGGCGGCGGCGCCGGCGCAGGCATGGCCAACCTGCCTGTTGTCGAGTTCGCAAAGGCTGGTCTTGCTTCCACTGACAAGGACGGCAACGATCTGGGCGGTCTGGGCGTGGTCGCCTTCATCAAGGAGCTGGGCCTGGTACCCTCCAACCGTGAAGGCTTCATGACCATCGAACAGGGCGGCCTCAAGATCGACGGCGAGAAGATCACCGACAAGAAGTTCCTGATCACAGAGGAGACCTTCGGCGAGGACGGCAGGATCCTGGTGGAGAAGGGCAAGAAAAAGAAGATCGTGGTGGAACTGGTCTGAGCTGACTGAGCGTGATGCGCAGTTCATCAGCCACAGGCGATTCAGCGTACGAAAAAGAGACTGCGGACGCGGTCTCTTTTTATGCAAAAAAGGAAAGTTCAGTATTTTGGCTGCCCAGAAAGGGTAAAATAATGATATTTCCTCGCCAGAGCTCTGAAAACGGGTCAGAGGAGGGGAGACTAGTATCTATTTTCTGCGATTAGCTGAACCTAACTCATTATATGAACCAGTCAGATGCAGTAAAATATTGAATCCGGAACCAGCCAGCCTTTGCAGGACAGGAAAAATCAATATTAAACAGCATTGAATGGAGTCAAATAATGAGATGTCGTTTTGACAAGTGCCGGGTGACATTGACAGACGCAAAAAAAGAAATAGAATAGATAAGGACGGCTTCGGCGGTGATTACAGCCGGCGGGACGGCAGACAAAGCAGTTGGCCGAACGAGCAGTGGAAACGACTGAACTGGAAAGATGCGAGGGAAATGAGCGGGGCGGATTTTCTGGAAATACTGAATAAGAGCCGGAACATCGTTCTGCTGGGGGAATCCGGCAGCGGCAAGAGCGAGATCGCCCTGAACCTGGCCGCGGCGCTGGCATCGGCAGGACGCACGGTGGACCTGTTTGATCTGGACCAGACCAAGCCCCTGTTCCGGAGCCGGGACGCCCTGCAAAAGCTGGCCGGATCTGATGTTCCGCAAAAGCTGGAAGGATCTGATACCCCGCAAAAGCTGGGCGGGTCCGGGATCCGGATCCACTACGCGGACCAGCTGCTGGATACGCCGGTGGTCGCCCCCGGGGTCCGGCAGAGTCTGATGTCCCGGGAGGTCGATACCATTCTGGATATCGGCGGCTTTGACATCGGCGCCAGGATGATCGGACGGTTTGCGGACCTGCTGAATAATGCGGCGGTCTTTTATATCGTGAATCCCTATCGGCCCTGGTCAAAGGATGCGGAGAGCATTCTTGTGACAATGGAGGGGATCCGCCGGGCAACGCGGCTGCAGCGGTTTACCGGCATTGCCAATCCCCATCTGGGGCCGGAGACAACTGCGGAAGAGTTTTTAGAAGGTCTGCAGATGATAAAGGAGCGTCTTCCGGAAGACATTCCCCTGCGCGGGGCATGCTGCCGAAAGAAACTGGTCCAGGAGATCGGACAGTACATGGAACAGACCAGAGAACAAGGCTGCGAACAGAGGGGCGAGACCCTGCCGCTCCTGCCTTTGGAACTGTTTCTATCCTATGAAGAGGCGCTTTGAACAGGACCGGGACACCGTAACAGAAAGGACGATAAAAACCAATGGGAAAAGTTGAGATATTACAGGAAAGCTGCAAGGCCTGCGGATACTGTGTGAAGTTCTGTCCGCGGGACGTGCTGGCCCTGGGAAAAGAAGTGAATGCCAAGGGCTATCTTTATGTGGTGGCGGAGAAGGCGGAGGAATGCATCGGCTGCGCCATGTGCGCCCAGATGTGCCCGGAAGCGGCCATCGAGGTCTGGAGGTAATGGAGGTAACGGAATGAGTGAAAAGCGTGTGTTTATGAAAGGCTGCGAAGCCATCGCGGAGGCGGCGGTCCGGTCCGGATGCCGGTTCTTCGCCGGTTATCCCATTACCCCGCAGAATGAGATCCCCGAGTATTTTGCCCGGCGGCTGCCGGAGGTGGGCGGTCATTTCGTGCAGGGTGAAAGCGAGCTTGCGTCCGTCAATATGGTCTACGGCGCAGCGTCCACAGGGACCCGGGCCATGACATCTTCCTCCAGCTGCGGCATCAGCCTCAAGAGCGAAGGCGTCAGCTTCTGCGCGTCGGCGCGGATCCCCATGGTCTACTGCAATATTTCCAGAGGCGGTCCGGGGATCGGTTCCATTCAGCCCTCCCAGCAGGATTACGCCCAGGCCACCCGGGCATCCGGCAACGGCGGATTCCGCATGATGGTGTTCGCGCCGGGGGATGTGCAGGAGGCCGTGGACATGACCTACGCAGCCTTTGATTACGCCCAGCGGGACAGAAACCCCGTGCTGATCCTGGGGGACGGGGTCCTGGGGACCATCATGGAGCCGGTGGTGCTGCCTCCCATGCGGTCAGAAGAAGAAGTCCGGCGTCTGAAGGATGAGCTTCGTGACTGGGCTCTGGTGGGACACGATCCGAAAAAAGAGGAACGCGCTTTCATCCTGCCGGGCGGCTGGTCCACCAAGCGCCAGGAGCAGACCTGCATCAACAACGCGGCCCTGTACGACAGCTGGGTCAAGGACGTGCAGGTGGAGACCATCGGCCTGGAAGACGCGGAGGTGGTGGTGACGGGCTACGGGATCTCCGGCCGTATCGCCAGATCCGCGGTGAACAAGCTCCGGGCAGAGGGCGCCAGGGTGGGTTACATCCGGCCCAAGACCGTATCGCCCTTCCCCTATGAGACCTTTGAAAAGCTGGATTACAGCCGGGTCAAAGCCATCCTGGATGTGGAGATGTCCATCCCGGCCCTGATGAAGCTGGATGTGGAGCTGGCGGTCAAAGACCGGACCAGGATCGAGACCTGCCTCCATGCCGGCGGTGAGATCATGAGCAGCAGAGAAGTGGAAGCCGCCATCCGGGCGCTGCTGCAGGGAGGGCGGACAGAATGAACGGAACGGATATGAGGAACGAAAAAGAACTGAAAAAAGTCTACAGCCGGACGTCCACCTTCCGCAAGGATATGGTGGCCGGCTTCTGCCCGGGCTGCATGCACGGGACAGTCTTCAAGCTGATCGGCGAAGTCCTGGAGGAACTGGGCGTGGTGGACCGGACCGCCTGCGTTTTCGGCGTGGGCTGCTGCGGACTGGCCATGGAATACATCACCTATGACAACACCACATCGCCCCACGGCAGGGCCTGCGCCGTTGCCACGGGCATCAAACGCACCAACGAGAACATGCTGGTCTATACCTATCAGGGGGACGGAGACCTGGCGGCCATCGGCCTGGCGGAGACCATGTCGGCGGCCAACCGGGGGGAGAATTTCACCGTCATCTTCGTGAACAACGGGATCTACGGCATGACCGGCGGCCAGATGGCCCCCACCACCCTGGTGGGCATGAAGGCATCCACCGCTCCGGGAGGCAGGGACCCGAAGGAACACGGATATCCCATGCACATGTGCGAGATCCTGAACCAGCTGACGGCGCCCTATTACCTGGAGCGCTGCAGCTGCAACACGCCCCAGAACGTGATCAAAACCAGGAATGCCATCCGCAAGGCTTTTCAGAACCAGCTGGACGGCAAGGGTTTCTCCATGGTGGAGATCGTCACCACCTGCCCCACCAACTGGGGGATGAGTGAACTGGACGCCCTGGAGTTCCTGGAGGATAAGATGTTCGCGGAGTTTCCGCTGGGCGTCGTCCGGGACAGATCGGCGGAAAAGCCGGATGATCAGGCGGAGAAGTCAGATGATCGGGAGGTGGAGTAAATGGAACGCAATATGATGATCGCGGGCTCCGGCGGCCAGGGCGTCATGATGATGGGAAAGCTGCTGGCGGAAGCTGTCTGCAGCTCCACAGACCTGAACGTGACCTTCTTCCCGTCCTACGGCGCGGAGCAGCGGGGCGGCACCGCCAACTGCTATGTGGTGATCTCCGACGAGGCCATCGGCGCGCCCC
Organism: uncultured Bacillota bacterium; assembly: GCA_946541435.1. Taxonomy (GTDB): domain Bacteria; phylum Bacillota; class Clostridia; order Peptostreptococcales; family Anaerovoracaceae; genus Lentihominibacter. The sequence continues at coordinate 2,005 of CAMNJK010000032.1, read as the reverse complement.
TGGGAGATGAGATGGACGAGATGGTGGTCATGAACGACCTGTCTCTGGATAAGTTTCTGCAAAAGCTGGTCTCAGGGGGTACGCTCTTCATCAATTCCACCATCGTGAAGGCGCCCGAGGACAGGGACGACATCACGGTCATCGAGGTGCCGGCCACGCAGATGGCTCTGGAGCTGGGATCCCCCAAGGTCCTGAACATCATCATGCTGGGCGTCTACATCGGATACACCGGCGCGCTGGACGAACAGCTGATGCTGCAGGGGATCCTGCAAAAGCTGGCCGGAAAGCCGAAACTCATCCCGCTGAACGAGAAGGCTTTCGCCAGGGGACTGGAGATCGGGAAGGCCTGCAGACAGAGCAGCGAGACCAGGTAAGGCCAGGTTTTGCACGGGCCCCGGAGGCCGGAACAGGATACAAACAGAACAGACACATCAGGAAGAAACAGGAGAAGGAGCTGAGAAGGAAGCAAACATGGATTTCATACAGGAATACAGAAGTAAACTGCGTACGCCCCGGGAGGCGGTACGCGTGGTCAAGGACGGAGACTGGGTGGACTACGGAGCCTATCACTCGTTCCCGCCCCTGCTGGACAAGGCCCTCGCGGAGAGAAAAGAAGAACTGCACGGGGTGAAGCTGCGGGGAAACCTGATCCCCTTTCGGATCGAGGTGGCGGAGTGCGATCCCAGCAGGGAGCACTTCTTCTATACCACATGGCACTGCTCCGCCTACGAAAGAAAACTGGTGGACCGGGGGCTTTGCAACTTCAACCCCATGCTCTACCGGAATCTGTATGCCTACTACCATAACTATCTGGAAGTGAACGTGGCCATGCTCTGCGCCACGCCCATGGACCGGCACGGCTACTTCAATCTCAGCTGTTCCGCAGGGGCTGCCGGCGGGGTCATCGAGTCCGCGGAGGTGATCATCCTCGAGATCAATGAGAACATGCCCCGGGTCTGCGGCGGCAGCGGAGAGGTGATTCACATCAGCGACGTGGACTATATCGTGGAGGGTCCCCACGGGCCCATGGCGGAGGTGCCCACGCCGGAGAAGACCCCGGAGGATGTGGCCATCGCGGGACATATCATGCCCTACATTCCGGACGGGGCCACCCTGCAGTTCGGCATCGGGGGGCTGCCTGACGTTCTGGGCGCTATGATCGCGGACTCCGACCTGACGGATCTGGGGATGCACACGGAGCTCTGCTCCAACGCTTATCTGGACCTGTACAAGGCGGGGAAGCTGACCAACCGGAAGAAGACCTATCACAGGGGACGGGGGATGTTCGGCGTTGCCGCCGGCACCCAGGAGATGTATGACTGGATCGATGGCAATCCCGGACTGGAGTGCAATCAGCTGCACGTGATCAACAATCCGGCCATCATTGCCCAGAACGACCACCTGATCTCCATCAACGCCTGCGTCAGCGTTGACCTGTTCGGACAGATCGCCTCCGAGTCCTCGGGACTCAGACAGATCTCCGGCACGGGAGGACAGCTGGACTATGTTTCCGGCGCCGTGCTGAGCCGGGGCGGAAAATCCTTCGTGGCGGTGAATTCCACCCATACAGACAAAGCGGGCAAGGTGCATTCCACCATCCGGCCCTTCTTCACGGAGGGCGACATCATCACCTCCCCGCGGAGCCAGTCCCACTTCATCGTGACGGAGTACGGCGCCATCAATCTGGCGGGGCGGAACACCTGGGAGAGAGCAGAGATGCTGATCTCCATCGCCCATCCTGACTTCAGAGACCATCTCTGCGATGAAGCGGAGCGGATGGGGATCTGGAAGAGATCCAACAAACGGTAAGGCCGGGCCGCGCAGGAACAGCATAAAAAAGAACTGCCCGAAAGCAGTTCTTTTTTGTTCGCTTTTGAAGAAACGCTGTACGCGATCTCTTAACGCTTGGAGAACTGGGAAGCTCTTCTCGCTTTTTTGAGTCCGTACTTTTTTCTTTCCTTCATTCTGGAATCTCTGGTCAGAAATCCTGCAGCCTTCAGAGCCG
>CAMNJK010000031.1 GCA_946541435.1 uncultured Bacillota bacterium | reverse complement strand
CGGCCGGTATCCGACATCCGCATGATGCTGGAGGCCAGCTGCGAGAAGTTCGGCGCACAGCCTGCTTTCTATCAGAAGTTCAGAAGCGACGCGCCCTATTCCCAGATCTCCTATCGTCAGCTGGCTGACGACATGAACGCTCTGGGAACGGCCATGATGAACCGGGGTCTGAACGATGCCCGGATCGCCGTCGTGGGCGGCAACAGTTATCCTCTCGCCCTGAGTTTCCTGACAGTGCTCTGCGGCGTGGGCGTCGTCATCCCCATGGACAAAGACCTGCCGGCCGAGGAACTGGCCAGACTGGTGAAGGAGACCGAAGTCAGCTGCGTTATCTGCGACAGCAGCAAGGAAGAGATCTTCCGGGGCATGGATGGAGTGGATACGCTGATCAGCCTCTCCGAGGATACTGAAGAACTGACCTGGAAGGCTTTGATCGAAGAAGGAAAGGTTCAGCTGGAGGATGGAGACCGCCAGTACCTGGACTCCGAGATCATCGCAGACGATATGGCCATGATCCTGTACACCTCCGGAACCACCGGAGATGCCCGCGGCGTTATGATCAGCCACAGCAACCTGTCCTACGAGCTCATGGCAGCTTCGACTTTGACTCAGGCCGGAACCGACGACGTGTTCTTCTCCGTGGTGCCGCTGCACCAGATGCAGGAGATCACCGGCGGACTGCTGTACCCGCTGTATAGCGGCGCAGCCGTGGCCTACGGACAGGAAGAAGAAAACTACGGACAGAACGTCAAGGAGATCAAGCCCACCATCATCGCAGCCGTTCCTTCCGTCATCGAGAATCTGTATCAGCACTGCTGGAACGAACTGGCGCAGCAGGGCAGAGCGGATCTGATCCGCAGAGTGATGAGCGCCAACCGCTTCACCCGCATCGCCCGCATCGACGTCATGAAGCCTTTCGCACGGGAGATCCAGAAGACCTTGGGCGGACGCATGAGACTGATCCTGTCTGCCGGCGCGGACATCGACTGGGATATCCTGCGGTTCTTCAACAGTGCGGACATCACCGCCATCCGCGGATACGGACTGACGGAATGCAGCCCGCTGGCGGCATTGAACCCGGATGACCCCAAGAAGACCAAGGTGGAATCCGTAGGAAGACTGCTTCCGGGAATGGAAGTCAAACTCATCGCAAGAGACGATGACGGCATCGGAGAGATCGTACTCCGGGGCAGAAACGTCATGATGGGATACTATAAAGACGAAGCGGCCACAGCAGAAGTGCTGAAGGGCGAATGGTTCTACACCGGAGACGTGGGACGTCTGGACGAGAACAAGTTCGTCTACATCGTGGGACGCCGTCAGAACGTCATCACCATGAAGGACGGACGGAACATTTACCCCGAGGATCTGGAATATGAACTGAAGCTTCTGCCCTTCGTGGAGGACGCCATGATCTGGGCATCCGACAGTGAGATGGACGCCAATGATGTGTCTGTGGCAGCCACCATACGGCTGGATGCGGATCAGGTGGCAGAGGAACTTGGAGTCGGCTACACGGAGGAACAGGAACAGAATATGGTCTGGGAAGCCGTGGATAAGATCAACGACCAGCTGCCTTTGTACAAGAAGATCAAGCGCGTGATCATCCGCCGCCGGGAGTTTGAGAAAACCACCGACGGAAAGATCAAGCGGTTCATCGCAGACAACCGTGCTGAATAAAGCAGAACCATTGACAATCAGAGGCTTCTGAGGTATAATTTGACGTTAAGTGCAAGCGTTTTAACGCTGATAGAAAAGGAGATTTGATACACTATGGCAGATGAAATACTGTTGACCCAAGAAGGGTATGACAAACTGGAAGCAGAACGTGACGAGCTGGTATCCGTCAGACGTAAGGAAGTATCCGAGAGACTGAAGGAAGCCATTTCCTACGGAGACCTTTCGGAGAACGCCGAGTACGACGCAGCCAAGAATGAGCAGGCAGAACTGGAAGAGCGCATCCACAAACTGGAGACCATGATGCGTAATGCCCGCATCATCAAGGATGAGGAAATGACCGGCGATCAGGTCAACGTAGGACTTCAGGTAGAGGTCAAGGACGAGGACACCGGAGAGATGATGGAATTCATCATCGTGGGATCCACTGAGGCTGATCCTTTCGCAGAGCCTGCGAAGATCGCCAACGATTCCCTGGTTGGACAGCACCTCCTCGGAAAGAAGATCGGTGAGACTGTAGAGATCATCGTACCGGACGGAACCCTTCATTACACCATCGAGGCCATCAAAAAGAAAGACTGATGATATTAGGAAGACGATATCGCATTAGTAAAAACAGGAGATATTTATGAGCACCGAAAATTTGACAAACACAGAACAGGAAATGTATGCAGAAGACTTGACCGAACAGCGGAAGATTCGTCGTCAGAAGCTGAAGGATCTGCAGGATGCAGGACGCAACCCGTATCTGCATGAGACATGGAACGTGACCGCACACAGCGGCGACATCAAAGAAAACTTCGACGCACTGGAGGATCAGGATGTGTCCATCGCCGGACGTATCATGAGCAAGCGCGTCATGGGTAAAGCGGCTTTCTTTGACATTCAGGATAAGCAGGGTCGTATTCAGTGCTATGTTAAGAGAGATGACATCGGCGCGGAAGAATATAAATGGTTCAAGACCTATGACATCGGCGACATCGTCGGTATAGAGGGTAAGGTATTCAAGACCAGAACGGAAGAGACTTCCGTTCATGTAATGAAGCTGGTCCTGCTGTCCAAGTCCCTGCAGGTGCTGCCGGACAAGTGGAACGGCCTGAAGGATCAGGACATCCGTTACAGACAGCGCTACGTTGACCTGATCATGAACCAGGATGTACGTGAGACCTTCCTGAAGAGAACCAAGATCATCCACGAGATGAAGAGAGTTCTGGAGGAAGACTATGGTTATATGGAAGTTGAGACTCCGATCCTGACCCCGATCGCAGGCGGAGCCAATGCCAGACCATTCTCCACACACCATAACACACTGAACATGACGCTGCACATGCGTATCGCCAACGAGCTCTATCTGAAGAGACTGATCGTCGGCGGGCTGGACCGTGTCTATGAGATGGGCAAGATGTTCCGTAACGAGGGCATGGACCGCAACCACAATCCGGAATTCACTTCCATGGAGTGTTACATGGCTTACGGAAACATGGAGAATACCATGGACGTTACCGAGCAGCTGGTATATAAGGCTCAGATGGCAGTCAACGGAACTCCGATCCTGAACTATCAGGGCAAGGAGTTTGACGTGACTCCGCCATGGAGACGTCTGAACATGACTGATGCCGTCAAGGAGATCACCGGTGTCGACTTCAATAAGATCGAGACCGATGAGGAAGCAGTTGCTGCAGCCATCGAGTACGGCATGGATGAGGAAGAGGCAAAGGCTCTGGGCAACCGCGGTAAACTCATCGCAGAGTTCTTCGAAGAGTACTGCGAGGACGTACCGGGCTATCTGGACGGACCGGTGTTCGTCGTTGGCCACCCGGTTGAGGTTTCCCCGCTGGCCAAGAGAGATCCGGAAGATCCGAGAATCACCAGACGTTTCGAAGCATACATCAACGGTTGGGAGATCGCCAATGCATTCTCCGAGCTGAACGACCCCATCGACCAGTATGAGCGTTTCGCAGAGCAGCAGGCTGAGCTGAACGCCGGAATCGATGATGAGGCTCACCCGATGGATCTGGACTTCGTCAATGCCATCGAAGTTGGTCTGCCTCCGACAGGTGGACTGGGCGTCGGCGTCGACAGAGTAATCATGCTGATCACCAACTCCCAGAGTATCCGTGACATCATTCTGTTCCCGACCATGAAGCCAGAAGGAAAGGTCATCCACGAGAAGAAGGAGATCGACCTGTCCAAGGTCAAGGTCGAGCCGCTGTTTGAGGAACTGGTGGACTTCGAGACCTTCAGCAAGTCTGACTTCCGTGCAGTGAAAATCAAAGAGTGCGAAGCCGTTCCAAAGAGCGACAAGCTGCTGAAGTTCGTCTGCAACGACGGCTCCGGCACCGACCGCATCATCCTCAGCGGCATTCACCCATGGTATGAGCCACAGGAACTGGTGGGCAAGACCGCTCTGGCCATCACCAACCTGCCGCCGCGTAAGATGATGGGCATCGAGTCCAACGGAATGCTCTGCTCCATGATCTACGATTATGAAGGCAAAGAAGAACTGGACTTCATCATGCTGGACGGCGACATTCCCGCAGGCTCCAAGCTGTATTAATATCGTGATTTATGACGCCCCTCAAGCCGAGGGGCGTTTTCCGCTTTGGAGGATATATTATGAATAAGAAGGAAGCATATGAACAAGTGAAAGGGAAGTTGGATTCTTTGGGGATCGTGATTGAGACGGTTGAGCACGAGCCCGCACTCACCACGGAGCAGGCGGATTCCTTCATCGTGGGGATCGATGGCGTGCGTACCAAGACCATGTTTCTCACCAACAAGAAAAAGACAGCGTGGTTTCTGGTGATCCTGGATGAGGACACCCGCATGGATATGAAAGGCTTCGGGGAGGCCGCCGGCACAAAGCAGATCAAAATGGCTTCTGCAGACAGTCTCTTTGATAAACTGAAGCTCCCACCGGGTGTAGTATCGCCATTCGGTCTTCTGAACAATGACGACCACGACGTACAAGTCTACATCGAGAAAGCCATCCTGGATGAGAAGCGCATGAGCTTCCATCCAAACACCAATGAGATGACCGTATTCATCGATACCCCGGATCTCCTGCGATTCCTGGAAGACATCGGCCATCCCGCCCATGTGCTGGAGATGTAGAGACTGTAAGAAGAGCCCTTTGTGAGGGCTCTTTTTCTATTCCGAAAAACGCGTGGGAAAAAGCAGGCAGATGGGCTTTGTTTTTCCGAAAAAATGGGAAAAACACTTGCAGGGACAAGTCATTTTCCCAGACGAAATGGATGCCTTGAGCCGGGTCAAAGGAACTGTCTTGAAAGCGGCATAGAATAGATGGAGGACGTCATAGCGTATAATATACTTGACGTCAAAGTGGTAGTTTGATATTATTGTTCTAGCAATAATACATTTGAACGACTTTCTTACAGTCACTATTGGCTGTGGAAGTCCGGTTCGATCCCGGCACAGTTTATCCCTGCTGTAATAGGGGACGAAAACCGCAATGACCATTGGGATGGGAGCATCCTGAGAAGGGCGGTAAGTAGAATGATCCTGAGTCAGAAGACGGAAGCCGTTCAGAAGAAACATTGGCTATCGGAGGCATAACCGGTAGAGGTTTTTTATTTGCCGGGCCGGATATGCAGAAGTGCAGTCAATGAAAAAACGGAAAGGAGACCGTATGAAGAAAAGACTAGTTTTATTACTGACTGGTATCATTGCGCTGGCGATGATCCTGGCAGGCTGCGGAGGCAGCGACAATGGCGGCGCATCTGAGGAGGCAACCGCAGATGGTCCGATCGTGATCGGATGCAGTTATGTTGCCGGTAACACCAATCCGGTCGACAGTGCATGGGATCTGACATCTCACGGAATCAGTGAAGGGATCTACATGCAGGATGCAGAAGGTAACCTTGTTTCACGATTTGTCAGCAAGCTGGAGAGAAAGGATGACCTGACCTGGAAGGCAGAACTGACCAATGCTGTCAAGTTCAGTGATGGATCTGACTGCGATGCGAAAGCACTGGCGGACTGCATGAACTACCTGCAGAAGAATAATGAAATGGCAAATGGCACTGCAGGCGTAGTGAAGTTTACTGCAGAAGATGATGGCACCCTGACCATCGTGACGGAGCGTCCGACACCTGTTATGGACTCTCTCCTGGCAGAGTGGTGCAATGTCGTATTTAAAGAAGTGGACGGAGATTTCATCTACACTGGTCCGTACATGGTAAAGAAACTGGATTCTGAGGTTTCCCTGGAAATGGAGCCGAATCCGTACTATGATGACCGCGCTGAGCAGCGTTCTGACGTGACTCTGAAGGTATTCAGTGACGCTGCAGCTATGCAGCAGGCGTTTGAAGCCAAGGAGATCGACCTGATGTTCGGTCTGACGCCGGAAGTTGCTGAAACCCTGAAGGGTGAAGGATTCACCGTCAAGGATTTTGATGCCGGATATCAGTACTTTGGTTTCACCAATGTCAAGAAGGGCCCGATGGCAGACGTCAATGTACGTAAGGCTATCAACCTGATCCTGAATCGTGAGGATATGGTCACTGCACTGAAGGCCGGTCGTGTGGCCAATGGTATCTTTGCACAGTACTATTCCTTTGCAGGAGACGTTGAGGAAAAGACAGATGCAGCAGAAGCAGCTAAGCTCCTGGAAGGAGCAGGATATTCTAAGAATGCGGATGGGATCTATGAGAAGGACGGAAAGAAACTGTCCATCCATATGGTCACCTATTCTGCAAGAGCAGACCTGCCGATCCTGATGCAGCTGTCCGCATCTGAGCTGACTGAGGCCGGTATCGAGAGCAAGACCGATATCGTAGATGATATCAATGCATCCCTGGAAGGCGGCGATTATGACCTGGTATTCTATGCACAGCACACTGCACCTTCCGGAGAACCTTCTGCGTTCCTGAACATGGCTCTTGCTGAAGGCGGTAGCAGAAACTATGCAGGTTACAATAACGACAAGATCAATGATCTGCTGAAGAAGATGGGAGAGACCGAACCTGGAGCAGACAGAGATCAGCTCTCCAAGGATATCCAGAAGATCGTCGCAGAAGAACTGCCGATCATCTATATGGTCGACCCGCAGTGGCACGTTGCCCTTTCTGAGCGCGTTGCAAACTATGAACCATATTGTGGAGATTACTACACCGTTAATGCAGAATTAGGACTTTGATCTGACTAAGCAGCGAAACCGGTGGGGCCGTTCAGCCCCGCCGGTATTTTATAAATGGTACGAATCATGAAAAATGCAATTCTATTTCTGATCAAATGGCTCATCATATTTTTCGTGACCTCTGTTCTGATTTTTGCAGCAGTTCGAATGATGCCGAGCACTCCAGTGGATAAATGGCTGGATGCTTATCATCTTCCTCATACTGAGGAAAACATTGCATACGTGGAGGAAAAGATGGGCCTGGACGATCCGCTGCCAATCCAGTATGTGGAGTGGATCGGGAATTTCCTCCGGGGCGACTGGGGCGTTTCTCTGGTTTCCGGAGAGAATATACGGGAGCGATTCCTGGCAAAGATGCCATATTCTTTTTCCATCGGGATCATCGGTATTCTGATGGGGGCATTCTTTGCGTTCTTCCTGGGATACCGGGCAGCGCTTAACCGCAGTGGATTATGTGACCGGCTGACGACGGCCATGACCATCTTCTGCCAGAGCATTCCGATGTTCATTGTATCCATCCTGATCATTAATGCATTCGGAGTGCGGCTTGGCATCGCCAGCTTTTTTACCGGAGACGGAAGGTATTCCATCATTGCAGCGATCCTGCTGACGGCAATATACAGCCTCGGTGGTCTGTCGCGAGTAGTACGATCTGCGTTCCGGGAGGAGATGGGAAAGAGCTATGTAAAGTTCATGGTATCCAGAGGGTTTGAACCCAAGACCGTCCTGTGGAAACATGCATACAAACCGCCTCTGGCGAGTCTCGTTTCTGCCGTGATCACCCGCTTTGCCGGGGTATTTGGCGGAAGCACCGTGCTGGAGTTTGCTTTCGCTATCCCCGGATTATCGACAATGCTGGTGTCCGCCATGGACAGCCGTGATTACTCGATCCTGCAGACATATATTCTGGTAGTGGTCATCTGGATGTTCTTCGTCCATATGATCCTGAACCTGGTACTGCAGATGCTGGGAGCAAGGAGGGACGCATGAAAAAGAAATACATACTTTGGGGGATCTTCCTTCTCTTCGTGCTCTTTCTGTTCCTGGTCCCGCATCAGAATGTCAAGCTGACCGACCTCTTGAATACATATCAGGGCTGCAGCGGTGAGCACTGGCTGGGTACAGACAACCTCGGAAGGGACCTGTTCGCACTGATGGTCACCGGAGGACAAAGAACACTGATCGTAGTGTTCCTGGCAACGGCGATCTCTTTTACAGGGGGCACTCTCCTGGGAATGATCGGTGCATATGAAGGAGGACTGGCGAAGACGGTGATCCAGTTTATTGCGGACTTTGTCACAGTCATACCGTCACTGATCATGGCCCTGATCTTCTCGGCTTTGTTCGGGTTTTCTGCGCCTATGGCAGGTGTCATCTTCGGCATCGGAAACCTGGGGCAGTATATCAACCTTTCGGATGGCCTGACCGCAGGGATCAAGGAAAAGGACTTTATCAGCGCAGAGATCACCATCGGCCTGCAGAAGCGGACGATCCTGTTTCTTCACGTTTTCCCGAACATTGTCCGGCAGCTGCTGGTGTACCTGGGGAACAATGCAAGTTCTGTCGTTCTGCAGTACGCAGGACTCGCCTTTATTGGGCTGGGAACGGATGTTACTAACCCGGACTGGGGAACATTGCTGTATCAGTACCGGGTGTATATCCTGACCTATCCAAGGCTGGTCATCTGCCCGATCATTGCAGTCTGTCTCCTGGCTTTGTTCTTCCACTTTGCCTTTGATGACAGCAGAATCAAGGAAACGGAGCTGACGATCTATGACTGAGAAAAGAGAGATCCTGAGGGTAGAGAACCTCAGTGTAACGATAAAGAATGGAAGCAAACGGTTTTCGGTGCTGAAGGATGTATCCTTTGTGGTCTGTGAAGGAGAGCGCTGGGCTATCGCAGGAGAATCCGGGGCCGGCAAAAGCATGACCATGAAGGCAATGACGGCCCTGCTCCCGGCCGGAAGCACAGAGTATGAGGGGAAGATCCTGTTCCGAAGCGATGACGGAGGCTGGCAGGATCTGCTTCAGATGCCGTACCGGAGCCGCAGGAAGTTCATTGCGGAGCAGATCGCCATCATATTTCAGGATTCGATCAATGCTCTGAATCCCAACGAGCGGATCATCAAGCAGTGGGGTGAGACTGTCATGCTGCATCGCCCGGACCTTTCAGAGTCAGAGCGGATGGAGCACCTCCTGGAGCAGATGGACATATTCGGGATCCGCGGAGGACAGGAGACGCTTCAGCATTTTCCGGATCAGTTATCCGGAGGAATGCGTCAGCGTATCGCCATAGCCATGGCGCTGGAATCCCGGGCAAGGATCCTGATCGCAGATGAGCCAACCACATCACTGGATGCCATTTCCCAGAGGAACACCATTGAATTCATCCGCAGATTATTGGAGGAGCGACAGTGGACCCTGCTGTTCATCAGTCACAATCTGGGGATCCTGCAGTACATGTGCGACCATATCATTATCATGAAAGATGGCTGTATCGTGGAGCAGGGAGAAACGGACGAACTGTTCTATCACGGGAAAGAAGAATACACACGGCAGCTGGTGGCAGAGACCATGAAGATCATGGGGGAGGATGAGGTGTATCATGAGTGAGATGATTATCGAGGCAGAAGGCCTGATCAAGATCTTCCCCGGCGCCCGTCAGGGGCTGATGGGAAGAGGCCCTGATTTCACTGCTGTGAATAACGTCAGCTTCGGTCTGCGCCGCGGGGAGCTCCTGGGACTGCTTGGGGAATCCGGCTGCGGCAAGTCGACCCTGGCAAGGATGCTGATGCACCTGATCTCTCCTACTTCCGGCAGGATCCTGCTGGAAGGCAAGGAAGTCCAGGGGCTGTCAGAAGCGGCTTTCCGGGAGAACCGACGAAGGATCCAGATGGTGTATCAGAATCCTTTTGATTGCCTGGATCCAGCCATGCGGGTACAAAGCCTCCTGGAGGAGCCTTTGAAAATATGGCACCCGAATCTGGATTCCGGATCCAGAAAGGATAAAGTATTGGGGATCCTGGAGGAATGTGGCCTGCCGGGCAATTGCCTTTCCAAATATCCCGGAGAGTTTTCCGGCGGCCAGCTTCAGAGGATCTCCATTGCCCGGGCACTCATCGTGGATCCGGAGATCCTGATCGCGGATGAGATCATCTCCGCGCTGGATGTCTCGATCCAGAATCAGATCCTGAATCTGATCCTGAAGATGAAGGAGCGGCACGCCCTGTCGATCCTCTTCATTACTCATGACCTTTCAGTGGCAAGGAAGGTATCAGACCGGGTGATGGTGATGCAGGCAGGCCAGATCAAGGGGATCGGGACTCCTCAGGAAGTATTCTCTGATGAAGCAGATCCCTATATCAGGCAGCTTTCTTCGGCCATTTTCACCTTCTCCGGGAAGGGATGAGCCGAAGGGGGCGGATTTGCCTAAAATGAATATTCGTTATATAATCCTCTTGGAAACAGGAGGATTATTCTATGCCACTAGAAATCATCAGAAACGACATAACCAAGGTCCGGGCGGATGCCATCGTCAACACTGCCAATCCGGAAGTGGCGGTGGGTGCCGGCACGGACTATGCGATTTACCAGGCTGCCGGCTGGGATGATCTTCTGGCGGAGCGCGCCAAGATCGGGCCCATGCTGCGGGGGCAGGCTGCGGCGACCCCGGCCTTTGCTTTGGATGCGAAATACATCATCCACACGGTGGGCCCCGTCTGGCAGGGCGGTGACCACGGGGAGCGGGAGGCCGTGGCAAGCTGCTACCGGAACTCTCTGGCCCTGGCGAAGGACCTGCAGTGCGAGTCCGTCGCCTTTCCCCTGATCTCCACGGGGACCTACGGCTTCCCCAAGGATCAGGCCCTGTCCACGGCCATCGCAGAGATCAGCCGCTTCCTCTTCGAAAACGAAATGACCGTGTACATGGTGGTCTACGACAAGGAGGCCTTTGAGCTCTCCGGCAAAGCCTTCCAAGGGGTCAAAGCCTACATCGAGGACAGTGATGTCCACCGCGCCGGCCTCAATGGCTATGTTTCCTACGGTAAACCGGCGATGTCAGGGAGTCCGGCGATGCCGCAGTATGGGGCAAGACCGCTGGAGAACAAAGCCCGGCAGGCGGGCCTGAAGGAGCGCGCCAGGAGGCTTTTCCGCAGGCGCCGGGAACAAAGCCATGCGGAGCAGCGCCATGAACAAAGCCATGCGGAACAGCGCCCGGAGCAACGCCGGGAACAAAGCCATGCGGACCAGCGCCCGGAGCAACGCCGGGAACAAAGCCATGCGGACCAGCGCCCGGAACAAAGCCATGCGGAACAGCGCCCGGAAATCCCAACCCGG
>CAMNJK010000030.1 GCA_946541435.1 uncultured Bacillota bacterium | reverse complement strand
ACCTTTCCGGCGCCCCGGTCAAGAAGCTGAACAAGAAGCTGTTCGACCAGCTGACAGGAGAAATGCTGTAGAGCGCAAGGGGAGTGCGGGTCCCAAGACCGTGGCGTCTGGATGAGAATAAGGAAATCGTGTGGAGCCTCCAGACAGAAAGGCGGTTTCCTCCACAACATCAAAGGTACCATAAAAAAAGTGCTGCCACGTTTGTCCAAAAAGCGCGGCAGCACTTGTGCTGTTGATCCAAACTGTCTGTTATCCCAGCTGTCTGTGCAGGTTCACCATCTCGATGGCGCCCAGTGCGCAGTCGTAACCCTTATTGCCAGCCTTTGAACCGGCGCGGGCGATGGCCTGCTCGATATTCTCTGTGGTGACGATGCCGAACATGACGGGAACTCCGGTCTGCAGGGAGACCTGGGCGATGCCCTTGGAAACCTCATTGCAGACATAGTCGTAGTGGGAAGTCTGGCCGCGGATGACGGCTCCCACGCAGATGATGGCATCATAGTTGCCGGATTCCGCCAGAGTCTTGGCGATATTGGGGATCTCAAAAGCGCCCGGGACCCAGACCGCGGTGATGTTTTCCTCGTCCGCGCCGTGACGGACCAGGCCGTCCACTGCGCCGCCCAGCAGCTTGTTGCTGATGATCTCATTGAAACGGGATGCGATGATGGCTGTCTTCATACCCTCCGGGGCTACGACATTACCGGTGATGACATTGATCTCTTTCATTTGTATGTATCCTCCTTGTATCTTGCGATCGGTATTCTTATACTTTCTCCAGGATGTGACCCATCTTGGTCTTTTTTGTCTTGAGGTAGGTGTGGTCGAAGCGCTGGGGCGCGATCTCGATGGGAACGCGCTCGATGATCTCCAGGCCGAATTCGCCCAGGCCGTAGACCTTGTCCGGATTGTTGGTGAGCAGCCTGAGGGACTTGCAGCCGAGGTCACGCAGGATCTGGGCGCCCACCCAGTACTCCCGCAGGTCTGCCGCGAAGCCCAGCTTGATGTTGGCTTCCACCGTATCCAGACCCTGCTCCTGCAGGTTGTAGGCCTTGATCTTGTTGATCAGACCGATGCCCCGGCCCTCCTGACGCATATAGAGGATGACGCCGCGGCCTTCTTTTTCCACCATCTGCATGGCGTTCTGCAGCTGGAGACCGCAGTCGCAGCGGAGGGAACCGAAGGTGTCGCCGGTCAGGCATTCGGAGTGGACCCGGCAAAGCACATTCTCGCCATCGCCGATGTCGCCCTTCACCAGCGCGATGTGGTGCTCACCGGTGATGTCATTGATGTAGCCGTAGAGGTCAAAGTCGCCGTACTGCGTGGGCAGTTTCGCCCTGGCCTCACAGCTCACATGCTTCTCGTGGACCCGCAGATAATCCTGCAGATTCTTGATGGTGATGAACTTGAGACCGAATTCCTTGGCCAGTTCCCAGAGCTTGGGCGTCCGCATCATGGTGCCGTCGTCGTCCATGACCTCGCAGCAGACCCCGCACTGGTCCATGCCGGCCAGACGCAGCAGGTCTACGGTGGCCTCGGTGTGGCCGTTTCTGACCAGGACGCCGCCGTAGCGGGCGATCAGCGGGAAGGTGTGTCCCGGTCTGCGGAAATCTCCCGGCCGGGCATCCGGATCCACGCACTTCATGATGGTGTAGGACCGTTCCTTGGCGGAAATGCCTGTGGTGGTATCGATGTGGTCGATGGAGACGGTGAAGGCGGTCTCATGGTTGTCCGTGTTTTCCGCGACCATGGGCGGCAGGCCCAGCCGGTTGGCCACCTCCGCGCTCATGGGCGTGCAGATCAGCCCCTTGGCATAGGTGGCCATGAAATTCATGTTCTCCTGGGTCGCATACTTCGCGGCGCAGATCATGTCGCCTTCGTTCTCTCTGTCCGGATCGTCGGTGCACAGGATGATCTTCCCGGCCCGCAGATCCTCGATAGCTTCTTCGATGGTGTTGTACTCGTATTTCTGCTGTTCCATAGTTCCTCCCTGTATCTTATGGTGATTTATGCAAAAGCTGGCGCTTTTTCTGTTAACGTAGGGCTTCCAGCATATCCATGGTGATGCCGCCGGCGTCCGTGCTCCCCGGACGATTGCCCGGAGCACTGCTGCCTGGAGCACTGCCCGTAGTGACGCCGTCTGAACTGCCCGGCCCGGCCAGGCCCAGAAGCTTCTCCGTGTACTTGGCCAGGATATCCGTTTCCAGATTGACGGTGTCACCTTCTCTGCGGGTCAGCAGGGTGGTCTCCGATCCCGTATGGGGAATGATGGAGACGCTGAAGTCCCGGTCTGTGACCGCGGCCACGGTCAGGCTGATGCCGTCGATGGTGATGGACCCTTTCTCCACAATATATTTCAGGATGCCGGGCTCGGCTTCGATCCGTACCCAGACCGCGTTCTCGTCCCGCGTCATGGAACGGATGGTGCCGGTGCCGTCGATGTGACCGGATACGATGTGCCCGCCGAATCGGCCGTCTGCTGCCATGGCCCGTTCCAGATTGACCCTGTCACCGGCGGCAGCGGATTTCAGGCTGCTGCGGCTGACGGTCTCGGGCATGATGTCCGCTGTGAATCCATCCGGCCGCAGGCTGGTCACCGTCAGGCAGATGCCGTTGACGGCGATGCTGTCGCCGATCCGGGTGCCCTCCAGGACTTTTTTTGCCCGGATGGAAATCTCTCCGGAATGGCCGGACATGCCCAGCGCCCGGATCACACCGGTCTCTTCTACAATTCCTGTGAACAAAATGTCACCTTCTTTCATTGATCTGTTGAGCTCAGAAAGCTACTATTCTCTAAGCTCTTTAGCCTCTGACCCTGAAGCGGAGCATGATGTCATCTCCAAAATGCTCCATCTCCATCAGCTCCATGGGGATCGCTTCGGATGGATGCTCCACACCCATGCCCTGCACCGGGGATCTGGCGGCGCCGCCAAAGATCTTGGGCGCGATGAAGGCACGGATCTCACTTACGATCCCGGCTCTGAGGGCGCTGTCGTTGAGATCTCCGCCGCCCTCCAGCAGGATGCTGTCGATGCCGCGGGCCCCCAGTTCGGTCATCAGCTGCGGCAGGTCCACCCGGCCAGTGCCCTGATCCGGCAGCCCGGCGCCTTGCTCCGGCAGGTTCAGCACCGTGATGCCCAGGTCCTGCAAAGCGCGGACCCGGTCTGCCATCTGCGGATCCGGTACAGCCTTAGATATCTCACCCGCCGGCATGGAAGGATCTGCGCAGACCAGGATGGTCTCGTACCGGTCCGCGGTGCGGCAGATCTGACTGTCCAGGGGAATGCGCAGATGGCTGTCGCAGATGATCCGGATGGGCTGGCATGCTCCCAGGGGGAGATCCTCCTCATCCAGCCGGCAGTTCAGCAGGGGGTCGTCCGCCAGGACCGTTCCGATGCCCGCCATGATGCCCATGCAGGCGTGCCGGATCCGGTGGACCTCCCGCCGGGACTCCTCTCCTGTGATCCATTTGGATTCGCCGGTCCGGGTGGCGATCTTGCCATCCGCCGTCATAGCATACTTCATGATCACATAGGGGGTCCTGCTGGTGATGTAGTGGAAAAAGACCGGGTTGATGGCGTCGCATTCCTCCCGCATGAAGTCCTCGATCACTTCGATGCCCGCCTCCCGCAGGATCTTCGCGCCCTTGCCCGCCACCAGGGGATTGGGGTCCCGGGAGCCGATGACCACCCGGGAGATCCTGTTCTCCATGATGGCCTCCGTGCAGGGCGGCGTTTTGCCGTAGTGGCAGCAGGGCTCCAGGGTCACGTAGATGGTGGCGCCGTCGGCAGGCTCTCTGAGAGAGGCGATGGCGTTGCGTTCCGCATGGAGCTCTCCGCATTTCTGATGATAGCCTTCGCCGATGATCTTACCGTCCTTGACGATCACCGCCCCCACCATGGGGTTGGGGTGGCACCAGCCCTGGCCAGCCTTTGCGAGCTCGATGGCCCGCAGCATGTAAGTTCTGTCTTCCGTGTTCACTGTTTGATCCTTGGTGTTCCCGCCATTCGCCCGGTCCGCCGGATCCGGACGCATCGCGGGGTATAATAAAAGCCCTGCTGATTCGCAGGGCCTGATGATTCTATGCTCCCGTCCATGCCGCCATAAGATCCAATGTAAACTCACAGCGCCATAAGACGAAAAAACATCTTCTTCCATCCAGACTTTACTGTCGGTTCCGGAGTCACACCGGATCGTGCGCTTTCGCGCTCGCGGACTTTACCGCCGGTCGGGAATTTCACCCTGCCCTGAAGATCGTTTCTTGCTATTTAATTCCAAAACCTATACTATCCCTGTCGGGAGCATTTGTCAATACATTCGGGCGCTTCTTTTAAGACCTAAAAGAATCTGGAAAAAGACAGAGAATCTGGGGCGCTAATGCTCATAGAGGGTCTGCAGGAAGTCTTCGAAGTGCTCGAAGTCGCTCTGCATGAATTCATACAGCACCGGTTCCCGGAACTCATAATGCCCGGTATCGGGGCGGTAGCCGCCGCCGGGGATGAATTTGTAGTGGCCGCTGGGAATGAAATAGGGAGCCAGCACGCTGCCCGCCACCGTGGTCTCAAGATAGTGCAGATCCGCCGTGCTGTAGGCGCAGAGGATCAGCTGCCGGTTGTTGGTCAGGAAATACATGCCCCGCACGTCATTGCTCAGCACGAAGACCTCGCTGTCCACGTGGTCGTTGGTGGGCCGGAAGGACATGAACAAGAGGCCGTTCTCGTATTCGGACATGGTGGTGTGAAAGCCCAGGGTGAATTCATCCAGATTGTCTTCCAGTTCCTCGTCGGAGAGGAAGATCTCATAGACGGTGATGTACTCGGTCTTCTTGAGGATCATGGCGGCCTCGGTATCGGTGACCGGCAGGCTGCTGCAGCGTTTCAGCGCCACAACCTTCCGGTTCAGGACCGTCACCAGGGAGATGATGGTCTCGTAGATGCCGTCCATCTCGATCAGGGATTCACACCGGTACTGCACGGCGCCGTCCGGGAATTCCCCCCGCCGGTCGATGACATTGCGGCAGAAGGTGGCGCATTCGTAATGGTCATAGAGGTCCAGCCGCAGATGATCCGACGGGTCCTCCTGCAAAGGCTGGCCAGCCTTTGCATCTCCGCCGGCATCCTCCATGGCAGGCGGCATCTCCGGGGCCAGGGCCTCGGGGTCTGCCAGGTAGCGGGCGCCCTCGTGGTCCCTGCCGAAGCACCGCATCAGGAAATAGTTGACCACTTCCAGATCGGACCGGATGGGGGCGCAGATCATCTGCATCAGCTTCGCCTGCTCGGCTTTTGTAGCCCTGACCTTTGGCTCCAGCAGGAAGCCATAGTCCCGGATCCCCGGGGGCAGGGGCAGGTCATGGGCCTCGTTGAAGCGGGCCCAGTTCTGGATCAGAAGACGCAGCTGACGCTCCGTCAGTTCGACCTTGCGGCCGCCCAGACCGCAGACCAGAGCCTCCTCGATCCGGTCCGCCTCCGGGTCATCGTATCCCCGGATCTGCTGGTAGGTCTCGAAGCCGGCTTCCTCGCAGTCGATGTAGATGAACTGGCTCAGTTCCTCCCAGCTGTCCGGATCATCCGGATCCGCGGTGGGGGAAATGATCTCCCAGCGGGCGCAGACCGCCAGCACGCCCATCAGGCGCGTGTCCGTCACATAGCCGTCGAGGTAAACACGGTGCATCTTTGTTGCCGGCAGGCTCCTGCCGCCGTCCAGTACGATCAGATCCGGTGGGGTCATGATGGGGATTCCTTTCTGTGCTGATACAGTGTCCTCACTGATTATATCATTGCGGCGGGGGGATTTGTAGGTCAAAACTGCGGGTTCCGCGGGCAGCTTCCTGCGCCGGCGGCAAAAACAGAAAGTCAAATAAAATGCAATATACCAATACAAAGTTCTATTGACCGGCTTTTTTCAGTAAGATATAATTAATAAGTCTGTAAAGACCTTGACAACGCTGAAAAGCCAACGCTTCAAGAGAATGAGGTGATTTGATATGAGAAAATTATTTACATCTGAATCTGTTACCGAAGGTCATCCGGATAAAATCTGTGACCAGATCTCGGACGCCATCGTCGACGCCATCCTGGAGATGGATCCCAACGGCAGAGTGGCGGCGGAGACCACGGTGAATACCGGATATGCCATGGTCATGGGCGAGATCAGTACAGAGTGTTATGTGGACATCCCCAAGCTGGTCCGCCAGGTCATCGTGGACATCGGCTATGACAGAGCCAAATACGGATTCGACGGCACCACCTGCGCGGTCATGACTTCCATCGACGAGCAGTCTCCGGACATCGCCATGGGCGTCGATAAGGCCCTGGAATACAAGGACGGATCCCTGGCGGATGAGGCTGCCATGGATGAGACCGGCGCCGGAGACCAGGGACTCATGTTCGGCTATGCCTGCAATGAGACCCCGGAGATGATGCCCATGCCCATCGCCCTGGCCCATCGCCTGGCCCGCCGTCTGACAGAAGTGAGAAAGAACGGGACCCTTCCCTATCTCCGTCCCGACGGCAAGACCCAGGTCACCGTGGAATACGACGGCGACCGGCCCCTCCGTGTGGATACCGTGGTGGTCTCCACACAGCACGATCCGGACGTCACACTGGAGCAGATCCGGGCAGATCTGATCGAGCATGTGATCCGGTACGTCATCGAGCCGACCCTGATGGACGGCGCCACCAAATTCCTGATCAATCCCACCGGACGGTTCGTCATCGGCGGACCCCAGGGAGATTCCGGCCTGACCGGACGGAAGATCATCGTTGATACCTACGGCGGTTATGCACGCCACGGCGGCGGCGCTTTCAGCGGCAAGGACCCCACAAAGGTGGACCGGTCCGCTGCTTACGCGGCCAGATACGCGGCCAAGAACCTGGTGGCGGCAGGACTGGCGGACAGATGCGAACTCCAGCTGGCCTATGCCATCGGTGTGGCCCGGCCGGTATCCATCATGGTGGACTCCTTCGGCACCGGGAAGCTTCCCGATGAGAAGCTGGCCGAGATCGTTCAGGCGCATTTTGACATGCGTCCTGCGGCCATCATCCGGGATCTGGACCTGCGGCGGCCCATTTACCGTCAGGTGGCGGCCTACGGCCACTTCGGCAGGACCGACCTGGATCTGCCCTGGGAGCGGCTGGACAAGGTGGAGGAACTGAAGCAGGAACTCCGCTGATCAGCGAACCGGAAGCAGCGAACCGGAAGTTATAAAGCAACTGATACAAAAGAACAGATACAACATAAGGAAGGAAACAGAAACGGTACAGTAACATGGGCATCAAAGTAGCCAAGTTCGGCGGATCCTCCGTGGCGGACGCGATCCAGATCAACAAAATCAGAGATATCGTATTTGAGGATGAGGACATCAGATATGTGGTCGTCTCAGCTCCGGGCAAGCGGTTCAGCGAGGACAGCAAGGTCACAGATCTGCTCTACCTCTGCAAGACCCATATCGATCACAAGCTGGCCTATGAACAGATCTTTCAGGTGATCACAGACCGTTTCATGTCTCTGGAGAGCAGTCTGGGCGTGGATGTCGGCATCAAGGATGAGCTGGCGGAGATCCGCAGCAACATCAATGAAGGCGCCAGCGCGGACTACATCGCCAGCCGGGGAGAATACCTGAACGCCAAGATCATCGCAGCTTATCTGGGATTTGAATTCCTGGATTCCGCCAAAGTCATCAAATTCAGCGACAAGGGCAAGTTCATGGAAGAGCGCACCAATGATGAACTGGCAGGCGCGCTGAAGGGAGAGGGCCGCTTCGTGGTTCCGGGCTTCTACGGATCCCGGATCGACGGCAGCATCAAGACCTTTTCCAGAGGCGGTTCAGACATCACCGGAGCCCTGATCGCCCGGGCGGTGGGCGCCGATGTCTATGAGAACTGGACCGATGTATCCGGATTCCTGGTGGCGGATCCCCGCATCGTGGAGAATCCGAAGCCCATCAGCCACATCTCCTATAAGGAGCTGCGTGAGCTGGCCTATATGGGCGCCTCCGTACTGCACGAGGAAGCGATCTATCCGGCCAAGGTGGCCAATATTCCCATCAATATCCGCAACACCAACCGGCCCCAGGATCCGGGAACCATGATCACATCAGAACCTGCCGTCCTGGAGGAGGGACAGATCATTTCCGGCATCGCGGGAAGCCGTGGATTTACTTCCATTACCATATTCAACAGCCACATGATCGGTCAGAAGGGATTCATCCGCAAGATGGCGGGGATCCTGGAGGATCACGATGTGACCATCGAACATATCCCCTCCGGCATCGACACCATGTCCGTGGTGCTCAACAGCAAGATCGTTGAGGGCAAAGTCGAAGAGATCATGGAAGAGTTCGAACGTCAGCTGAAGCCTGAAGCCATGGAAGTCTCCACGGATCTGGCGCTGATCGCCACCGTAGGCGCCGGCATGGCATTCCGTACCGGCACATCGGCCCAGCTCTTCGGCGCGCTGGCGGAAGCCGGGGTCAACATCCGGATGATCGACCAGGGCTCCAGCGAGATGAACATCATCGTCGGTGTGGCAGAGAAGGATTTCGAAAAGGCCATCCGTGCCATCTATAAGGCATTCGTCGGCTAGAGCAGAGCAAAGGCTGGCCGGTCTTTGCCCGAAGATCAGGAGAAAACAGGAGGAAAGAATGCATTATTTCAGGGAAATAATCCTGCTATTTTATATCATCAGCATAGCCCTGGGCGTGGCAGGTGTCACCTGCTGCGTTCTTCCCATGCTGTCCAGACAGCGCCAGAGAACGGAGCTGGGTAAGCCCATGGCCTTGTTTATGGGCGGACTTCTTGCGACCTGTTTTTATGATATGATCATCTATTACGGAAACTATGTGCTGGGCATCTTCAGCAATCTGGAGGTCATGCGGATCGGCAACTGCATCATCGCCGGCGCCATGTGCCTGTGGATCCTGCTGCAGCAGCGCATCATTCAGAGAGAGGCCCTGAAACATCTGGACCGGGTCATGCTTCGGTACCTGCCCCTGTATTCTCTGGTGTGGCTGGTGCTGACCATCGCCCTCAGCCTGAACCAGTTCTATACCCTGAAATGGCTGCTTCTGGCCAGCGACATCCTTCTGATCGTGGGTTTCCTGTCGGTGTGTGTGGCCCATATCATTTATGCCGCCGTCGGCGGAGAAAAAACAGACCTCCATTATCTGATCCTGATCACAGGGATGCTCCTGTGGAACTATATCTCCTACTTCTGGAGCGAGACTTCGGTCTACTGGGGCAACAGCGGCTTCATCCGCGCGCCCATGGATCTGACCATCATCATATGGATGGCCATCAACGCGGTGAATCTGATCTACAGTTACCGAAAGATCTTCCGGCCTGCCTTTGAAGCGGAGGACGGGCCGATACAGACCGCGCCGCCGGATGAACAACAGCCGCAGCAGCCGGCGCAGGCCAGAACGCCTGACATACGAGAACGGATCGAAGAGGTCCGGGAACAATACCAGCTCACACCCAGAGAAAAAGAAGTTGTAGAGCTGATCTACCGGGGCAGAACCAACCGGGAGATCGCGGAAATGCTCTTCCTCTCGGAGAGCACAGTCAAAACTCACGTCTATAATATTTTCCGGAAGATGGGAGTCAAAAACAGAGTCGGGGTCCACTGCATCATCAACGAAGAATCGGTGGAGCAGATGGAGAACCACGACCAGGAACAGTAGTCCACCATGGGGTGGTTTTTTTATTTGCCTCCGAACCGGGGAAAACCCCGGCCTGTCCGGCCCGATCCATGCGAAATACAGGTAGTACTGGAGTGCTAGACGTTGCAATTCCAATAAAAGTGCCATTTCGAGTCAACCCGTCTTCATACCCATCTTAATACGTTTGCCCGATAGCGCCCGAATGAGATCATGCCTTAGAATACCCCATGCTCGCATGAGAGATTGTTCGAATGAGAGACATTGCATGAAGCATAAGGAGGGGGAATGCGTATGGCATCTCAGATCATTGCGGTGGCGGTATTTGTCGCTGTGATCGCAGTCATTATTTCAGATAAAATACACCGGGCGGCATGCGCCCTGATCGGGTCACTGATCCTGATCCTGCTTGGGATCCTGGAACCCGGGGAGGCGCTGGACTACATCGACTTCAACACCCTGGGGGTCCTGATGGGCATGATGATGTTCGTGGGTGTGATCCGAAACTCCGGTTTTTTCGAATACCTGGCGATCCGTACGGCCAAAGCCGCAGGGGGAGACCCCTGGAAGATCATGGTCTATTTCATGATCATTACAGCGGTTCTTTCTTCCTTCCTGGACAATGTGACGACAGTTCTCCTGATCGGACCGATGACATTCATCATCTGCCGGAAACTGGAACTGAATCCGGTTCCCTATCTGCTGACGCAGATCATCGCGTCCAATCTGGGCGGAACGGCAACGCTGATCGGAGATCCGCCGAATATCATGATCGGGAGCGCTGCGGACATCAGTTTTATGCAGTTCCTCTTTTATGACGGCACCATCGTGCTCATATCCATGGCCGCGGCCGTGGTTTTCTTCCGCGTTCTTTACAGGAAGGGGCTGCAGGTGCCAAGATCGAGGATGGATGAGATCCTTCTGCTGGATGAGAAAGAGGAGATCCGGGATGTGGTTCTGTTCCGCAAGAGCATCTTCATGGTCTTTGTGGTGGCAGCCGCTTTCATCTTTCACGATGTACGGGGGATCCAGACCGGCATCATTGCCCTCTCCTGCGCCGGATGCATGATCCTGATCGGCAGGCAGGACGTGGAGGAGACCATCAGCAGGGTGGAATGGCCGACCATCATATTCTTCGCATTTCTGTTTATTGTGGTGGGGGGTATGGAGAAGACAGGCATCATTCAGGCTCTGGCAGATCTGATGATGCGAACCACAGGAAGTCACTATGTGATCCTGATGCTGGTCATACTCTGGGTATCCGCCCTCTGTTCAGCGGTGCTGGACAACATTCCCTTTGTGGCGACGCTGATTCCCCTGATCATGGGGATCCAGGCCCAGGGAGTCGATGTATGGCCTCTCTGGTGGGCTGTATCTATCGGCGCCTGCTTCGGCGGCAACGGGACCATCATCGGCGCGTCTGCCAATGTGGTGCTCACGGGAATCTCCGCCAGACGCGGCTACCCCATCGCTTTCATGGATTATCTAAAGGTGGGAGCTCCTGTCATGCTGCTGTCGATCCTTCTGGCATCGGGATATCTGCTGATTCTGTTCGGCGGATACTGGAACTGAAAGAAAAGGGGGCGACGTCCCTTTTCCTATATGGAAGTACCGATAACTTCCAAACTAAACAAGCTTGACGAAGACCCGGGGAATCCCGGGTCTTCGCCTGCAGCCAGTTCTGCTGCGGGATGAACACACTGCAGGAGATCGTATTTTCCGGGCGCCTGTGAAGGCTTTGTGAAACCGCGGGACTCCTACTTTACAACGAGGCGGTCCATAGGATATACTGTTAAATGGATTTCTGCCGGCAGCAGAAGATCCGCAACA